>JADGNP010000676.1 GCA_017883425.1 Candidatus Sulfotelmatobacter sp.
CCTCCACTACCATAAGCTGTTAGTGACACTCCTGGGGATCGTGGCGTCGGTCAGGTTGGTGCAGGAACCGAACGCTTTGTTCCCGATGCTGGTCACCGGCAGGCCGTTGATGGCGGCTGGGATGCTCACAGAACCGCTAGGCCCGTCGTAACCGGTGATGGTGAGGGTGCCGTTATTGGTCGTGTGAGTAAATTGCGCTTGCACCGCAGCGGGCAGTGCCAGCAGAAGCATTAGCGGCAGGAGCCTTTGGAAAGATGTTTGCATACGACATTCTGACTTCCGGGAGAAAGCCACGGCGGCTCTTTCTCCACGTCTGCCCTTCTACTCCTTTGATGGAACTCTAGCGAGACGAATGTTCAAGGAAATCGCCGAAGTCCGAATGCGGCACGACTAATTTCGAGCCGGTGGAGCCTTAGCCCGCGCCACGGCAGGATGCGCTCGCAGGCTGGCAGTGACCTTGTCCAGTTCCTCGTTGGCCTCGATATGATCGCCCAATTCAAGCCAGCCTTGCGCTGCTTGAAAGTAGAGGTTGTTGGGCGGGGTGAGTGGCTTCATCGTTTGACAGAAGTATGGACAATCGTCTTCCCGGCGTCGGCGAGCGCCTTCAGGAATCGCTTCTGGTGCCCAGCGAACCCCGGTTCAGGCACAGGCAAAACCTGCCCTGCTGGTGGTTAGTGCGAAATCCGCCGTTCCGCCGCAGGTCAGTTCAAGCCGGTCGCACTAAGGTTTCAGCCGGGTTCGAGCGTCGAATTATGCACTCGTCTTTTCAGGCGGTTCCGCCGTCGATTCAGGATACGCGAACTTCACCAACAGCGGTGCCCCGCGAATCAAATACAGCCCGAAGACCGCACACACCACTCGGACGACCAGAACCACGACCTCTGGCAGCGGACTCCTTACAAACGCCCGCAGGACGTAGATAATGCCCGATACCCCAATGACCCTTAGCGCCAACGCGAATTGCTCTTTTGCTTTCATTCTGCTGACCTTTCTGTTCGGTGTTTGATTGGTCATCTGATTGCCGCAGGCGGAAGTCTGCGCGCAAACGCGCGAGGTGAGTTTGAGTCGCAGACCATGCGCCGCTTGGGTTGTGTGTCTATACGATTGTCCGAGATTTTCCATACCCCAACCCGCAGTTCGGCTGAGCGCCCAGCACCATGATGCGTCATGCCGGATTGGAGCTAAGATGTTCCTGCTGGCGCGGCAGGGCCAACTGGCATGAGCAGGCTCTGGCCGGTGGCGATTGACCTATGCGCAAGGGTTACCTGCCTTGCGTCCTCTCTACGAAAGCGCGATAGTCGCCCGGTGAGCAAACGCGCACTGGCCCATCTCCGAGCCGACCCTGCGATGGTCGGGCTGATTGACCGTTGATGAAACAACCAAGAAAAGCCAGAGTGTGTAAGGCTGCCCAGTGAGTGCCTCGTCATCCAGTCCACCTCCCCGGCACAAACGCGGCAGTGGCGTGGTGGTGCCGAATTCGCCCTCGCGCCGCCAGCGCGCACTGGGCTGGGTGGTGGCCAACGCGATGCGCCTGCTCGCGGCCACGCTGCGCTACCGTGTCAACGGTGGCCGCGGCCCCGCCAAACTTTCGGACGAACCCGTCATCTTCGCCCTCTGGCACAACCGGCTTGGCTTGTGCATGAAGGTTTACGAGAGCTTCGTCCGCCCGCATCACCCGCACGACCATCTGGCGGCGCTCATCAGCGCCAGCAAGGACGGCGCGTTCCTCGCCACCATCCTCCAGAACTTCGGCGTGGAGCCGGTGCGGGGATCATCCAGCCGCCGAGGCGCTCAGGCGCTGCTCGAACTGGCCTCGTGGGCCGAGCGCGGCTACGACCTCGCGGTGACGCCCGATGGTCCGCGTGGCCCGTGCTACGTGGTGCAAGAAGGCGTGATTGCACTGGCACAGGTCACCGGCTTGGCGATTATTCCCTACTCCTGCCAGATCGGTTGGAAAATCCGGGTCAAGAGCTGGGACCGCTTTCAAATCCCGCTGCCCTTCTCGCACTGCGAAATGACCTTCGGAGAACCCATCCGCGTCCCACGCGAGGCCACCGATGCGGAGCGCACCCAATTGGGCGAGCAATTGCAGGCCGTGCTCTTGGCGGGAACGCTAGGGGAGTGAATGGCATCCTTTTGCCGTTCATCACTTCCATCAATGAATCAGTAAATTCTTTCGATTAACGCCCTCAGCGAGTGGAGGACTAAATTCGAGGCATGAAAACAAATGCCTCTGCCCGATACCTCGTGAGAATCCGGGTCATCATGGTTTGTGCGGCTCTCGCCGCCATCGTCGGGCTTGAATTTTCCCTGAGCCAATCTCTGGCAGCGCGAGTCGGCCAGACCACCGCCCGTCAGACTGACAGCCCGGCGGCTCCGAACGTCAGCATCGCGGACTTGATGGCCGCCGCCCGTTAGTGGAGGATGCGCTCTTTGGTGACCCACGGGAACTGAACTGAACTGAACACACTCGCATTAGGCGGCAGACCACAACACCAACAACCGTATGAACGCATTACAAACAAATGACTTGATCGTCAGTTACACCGATGGGACTCACGATCATTTCAAATTTCCAGCACAGGCGGATAGCTTTAATATGGCCAACCTCGTTGAAAAGCTTTTGAGTTCAGCCGCTCTAGCTTTGCAGGTGGGAGACCGGCTCCTGATTATACCTACAGCCAATATTCGCAGTGTCGAAATTTTTCCCTGTCCCGGCAAGCTGCCCGACATCGTCA
>JADGNP010000677.1 GCA_017883425.1 Candidatus Sulfotelmatobacter sp.
GGCGCGCATGGGCGAGACGATCAGGTGGCTGGCGGCTCGTTTCTTGCTGTCGCCCTTGTCGTGCTGGTAGAGCAGCGAGAGGGCGCCTTCGGCGGACGTGGTCGCGCCGGCGAGTTCCGCGGCCAGACCCTGATAAGAGCGGCCGATTTCGTGATTGCCCTGCGCGGCTACCGGGCTGCCCTTGTCAATCGCGGGTCCGATGACCTGGTAGTTGTTGGGCACCTTCCAGAGCACCTTGCAGTTGGTGGCTTTCTCCACATCCTCGTCGGTGAAGCCGGGAATCTTTTTGTAACGGTTGAGCACGATCCGCAATCGATCGCGGCCCGCTCCTTCCTGCAGGAAGGCGTGAATCCGGCCCGCGCTCCAGAGCGAAACCACGTCGGTCTGCGTGACCAGCAGCACGGCGTTCGAAAGGTCGCAGATCGTTTGCATCGTGCCATCCATCCGGCCCGAGCCATCGAGCACGACGAAGTGATACTGGTTTACCAGCAGGTCGAAGAGGCGAGCCAGTTCCGACGCGGTCGGGACCGCGTTGTGCGGTTGCTGCGCGCCAGCCAGCAGATGAAGGCCATTGCGATAGGGCGTCATCAGCCCATCGAGGAGCGAACCGTCCATGCGATGCAGGTTTTGCAACGCATCGATCAGCGTGAATTGAGGCCGCAGATTCAGTTGCAGCGCAGTGTGGCCGATGGGAGCGAAATCCACCAGCACCACGCGCCCGTGAGTCTCCTGCAAGGCGACGGCGGTATTCACCGCGGTGGTGGTGGCGCCGGCTCCGCCCTTGGCGTTCAGAAAAGTAAAGACTCGGGCCTTACTGGAACTGCGCTGCGCACGGCTCAACGTGGCCGAGAAGCGAGTGAAGGCTTCGATCAAGGCCTCGCGGCTGGCGGCATGATCCAGAAACTCACGCGCGCCGGCTCGCATGGCGGAAACAATGTTCGTGGGCTGGTTCATTTCGCCCACGGCAAAAATTGTGACTTCGGGAATGCTGGCGTGGATCAGTTCGATGGTGCGGATGGCGCGCTGCGGATTCTGGGGATCAATATCCACCAGGACAACTTCGGCATGCTGATCCTGCAATTGGCGCAAAACCGCATCACCCGGTCCAGGAGGGAAACCGACATGGCTCAATACCGTTCGGGCCAGATTGGTGCTCTCCACGCGGCTATGCAGTACGGCGGATTTTTCGCGGTCCTCGGTAAGGAGGGCGACGGCGATCCCGGGCATGACTCGATTCTCAGTGTTCAATGTCATGCTACGAACTTCCAGCGCCGGGGCCAAATGACCTTCGTAATCGAAGGGGGACCTCAGGCGAAGCGGCAGATCGCCAGCGGGTCTTCAATCAGGGCAAGAATCCCGCCCGACTGCTGGTTTACTTGATTGTAAGGCAAAGGCCAGCGCTTGAAAAGACGAGAGAAGGGTCGGAAACAAACCCTCAGCGCGGTTCCGGGCCGGAAGTTGCTCCGGCGGCACTGCCGGTCGAAACTCGCACGAATTGAGCGGTTGGCTCGTTGGAGGGTAAGTACTGGTAGGAATCGAGTTGCACGGCAATCCCGCTTCGTTGACCGGCCTGGGAAGCCGAGGCGCGCAACACCCGCCCACTACATCGAACAGGCATGTTTTCCGCCAAAGTAATTTCGGAGGGCATGGTAAAAGTCAATTCCACGACCGCCCCTTCCGGAAGCGCCGTCTCAGCGTAAAAGAAAATTCCACGGCCACTCAAGTCCTGAGTAAATCCGGGCACAGTCCGTCCCTCGAAGTGAACCGCCAACGGCAGGTTCACTTCGAAACGCTGCGCGCCTCGTCGTTCATGACGATGTTCAAGACGATTAGGATCTGTGCTCATTGTTATCCTTCCCCGATCCAACTCTCTCGGATCGGTGGACCTTAACTCTATCGCGGATCGAACCGCTGGGGAAGTTCCAAGTCGGGGGCCGAGCTGTGGAAATCCACAGAATCATTGAGACATTGAATCAATGACTCATTGTCTCAATGACTCAATGATTCAATGTCCCCGGTTGCCGTCATCCCCAAGATGTGAAAAAGTTCTAAAAGAGTGACTCAGCAGCAAAATTCTGCCACGGTTGAAGGAGTGGGCGCGAAAACCGCGCCCCGGCCGAAATGGGCCACAACCCTGCGCGCCTTGCGCCACCGCAATTTTCAGCTCTTCTTCAGCGGACAACTGATCTCTCTCACCGGCACCTGGATGCAGACCGTAGCCCAGGCGTGGCTCGTCTACCGCATGACGGGATCTGCGCTGTTACTCGGTTCTGTCGGCTTTGCCAGCCAGATTCCGGTCTTCCTCATTGCCCCATTCGGGGGGATTACCGCCGACCGCACCAATCGCCAGCGGCTGGTGATCGCCACCCAGATCTCTGCCATGATTCTCGCGGGGATTCTGGCTTGGCTCACGCTGAGCGGGCGCGTCCAGGTGTGGCACATCTTCGTGCTGGCGGCCCTGCTCGGGGTGGTGAACGCGTTCGATATTCCCGGCCGGCAGGCCTTCCTCGTCGACATGGTCGGCAAGGAGGACCTGATGAATGCCATCGCGCTGAATTCCTCAATGTTCAATGGCGCGCGCGTCATCGGCCCGGCCATCGCCGGAATTCTGGTGGCGAGAATCGGCGAAGGCTGGTGCTTTGCCGCCAATTCACTTAGCTACATCGCCGTGATCAGCGGCCTGTTGCTGATGAGCGTGCACTGCGCCCCGCGTGCCAGCAAGCATTCGCCGATT
>JADGNP010000678.1 GCA_017883425.1 Candidatus Sulfotelmatobacter sp.
CAAAGCGCTCGATCTCCGTGAAAAACTTGACATCATAGGAAAATTGATCCAGGAGACCAACAGCATCCGCTTCCGCGACCGCGACCACACCCGGTTGGGGAACCTCGAAGCCGAAGGCGCGCCTGACCTTCCCGAGATTGCCCTGTTCACGGTGCCGCCGGAATTCACGCTCGATCCGACCGAACCGTGGGTGCTGCAACTGCTGGTGCAGCGTGTGGTCGCGACACGGGAAAAGGCGTGGCTCACTTTCGATCTCGGCTACACGCTTCCGGATGCCTATATGAAGGTTGAGCCGGCGCCGGCGATCCAGCAGCAGCCAGCCCCGTCTCCTGCGGTGCCGTCCGCAGCACAAGCGAACGCAAAACGCAGTGCGGCAGCCTTCGCCACCGCCGAAGACGAACCGCTGTGGATGAAAATCTGGCGTGGCAACGTCGTCAAGATCGGTACGACGGTGGTCGCACTTGGTGCTCTCACCTTGATTTTCTTTTTCCAGAATGTCCTGGTCCGCCGGCCTGTGGCGTACACGTGGGTCCGTCGCGGCTATTTGCTCTACATTCTCGTTTGGCTCGGCTGGTACGCGAATGCCCAGCTTTCGGTGGTCAATGTCCTGACCTTCGCCAATTCGCTGCTGACCGGCTTCAGCTGGGAATATTTCCTGTCAGCCCCGCTGATCTTCCTGCTCTGGGCCGCGATCGCCGCAGGGCTGCTGTTCTGGGGGCGCGGGCCTTTCTGCGGCTGGTTATGCCCGTTTGGCGCGCTGCAGGAATTGCTTAGCACCATCGCCAAGGCGGTGAAGATCCCGCAATACCGGGTGCCGTGGGGTCTGCATGAGCGGCTGTGGCCGATCAAATACATCATCTTCCTCGGTTTGTTCGGCTTGTCGCTTTACTCCACGGCATTCGCAGAGCAATTGGCCGAGGTTGAGCCGTTCAAGACCGCGATCGTGCTCAAGTTCGCGCGCGAATGGCCGTACGTCGTTTATGCGCTGACGATGCTGTCTGCAGGATTGTTCGTCGAGCGGTTCTACTGCCGCTATGTGTGCCCGCTCGGCGCGGCGCTCGCCATTCCGGGACGGATCCGGATGTTCGAGTGGTTGCGGCGCTGGCCTGAATGCGGCTCACCCTGTCAACGCTGCGCCAACGAATGCCCTGTGCAGGCGATTCATCCGGAAGGTCACATCAACGTCAATGAGTGCATCTACTGCATGCATTGCCAGGAACTGTACTTCGACGACCATCGCTGCCCGCACATGATTCAGGTGCGGCTGAAGCGCGAGAAGCGCAATGCGCTGTCGTCGCCCTCGATGCGCAGCGGCGGCAAGGGTCCCGACACCATCATCACCGCCGGCGGCAAGCCCATCAAGCCGCCGACCGCCGATGCCATCATTCCACCTGTAACCTGAAAGCCTAGGAGGCTATTATGAGCGATAACGAAAACGGAAAAGGCGTCAGCCGCCGCACCTTGCTTGGAACAACCGCGGCGGCCGCGGGCATGGGTATTGCCGGCGGCGTTGCGCTTGGCACGGATGGCAAGAGCTTCGTCACGCCGGCCGATGCGCAGACCAAGACCGCGGCGCCGAAGGCTCCTGCCGCGCGGCCCGCTGTCATGAAAAATGAAGTGGCCCCGGGCGAACTCGACGAATATTACACCTTCTTCTCCAGCGGTCAGTCCGGCGAAATGCGTATCGTCGGCCTTCCGTCGATGCGCGAATTGATGCGCGTGCCCGTGTTCAATCGCTGCAGCGCCACGGGCTGGGGATTGACCAACGAAAGCCGGAAGGTCCTCACCGAAGGGCTTCTTCCCGAGACCCGAGAATTTCTCAAGACCCGCGGTGGCACCTACACCAACGGCGACCTGCATCACCCTCATCTGTCCTTCACCGATGGTACCTATGACGGCCGCTATGTCTTCATGAACGACAAGGCCAATACCCGCGTCGCGCGAGTGCGCCTCGACGTCATGAAGTGCGACAAGATCATCGAGCTTCCGAACCAGCATACGGTGCATGGCCTGCGCGTGCAGAAATACCCGCGCACCGGCTATGTGTTTGCCAACGGCGAGGATGCCGTGCCGCTTCCGAACGATGGCAAGATCCTCGACGATCCGAAGCAGTATCATTCGATCTTCTCGGCGATCGACGGCGACACCATGAAAGTCGCCTGGCAGGTGATCGTCAGCGGCAACCTCGACAACGTCGATGCCGACTACCAGGGCAAATATGCCTTCTCCACCTGTTACAATTCTGAAGAGGGCGTCACCCTGGCGGAAATGACGGCCGGCGAACAGGACTGGGTCGTGATCTTCAATCTCAAGCGCATCGAAGAAGCCGTGAAGAAGGGCGACTTCAAGGAAATGAATGGCGTGCCGGTGGTCGACGGTCGTAAAGGCTCAGCCTATACGCGCTATGTTCCGGTCTCAAACAATCCGCACGGCATGAATACGGCGCCCGACGGTATCCACATCGTCGCTGCCGGAAAACTCTCGCCGACAGTCACGGTGATGGACGTCCGGCTATTCGACCAACTGTTCGACGACAAGATCAAGCCGCGTGACGTCGTGGTCGCGGAGCCGGAACTGGGTCTGGGTCCTTTGCATACGGCCTATGACGGCAAGGGCAACGCCTACACGACGCTGTTCCTCGACAGCCAGGTCGTCAAGTGGAACATCGATCTCGCCAAGCGCGCGTTCAAGGGCGAGAAGGTCGACCCGATCATCCAGAAGATCGAC
>JADGNP010000185.1 GCA_017883425.1 Candidatus Sulfotelmatobacter sp.
GTCCATCCAGGACAGCCACTATGGCGGTTATCCCTATCTGCTGAAGGGGCCTCCCGCGCTAATCAACTTCTCCAGCTATGGCGGACTTCAGTACGGCGGCGATTTGCGCTGGACGACGCCGCTCAAAGGGCTGCTGGCCGGCGTGTCACGCATGAACGAAGACATTGACGGATACGGCACGACCACCCAATTCGGTTTGGCGATGCCTTTACACGAGTGGTCCGAAGCCGACTGGACGAACCAATACTACGGGCAGTACACCCGCAACAAACTGCAGATCGACTCCGAGTACCGCCGCTACTGGCGTGACCAGCAAATCTACAACGGCATCTTCAGGATTCAAACCGACGTCCGTGGCATGTACGTGGCTGGCTCCTACCGGTTTACGAAACGCTTTCAACTTGGTTCTTACTACTCACGGTACTTGATGACGATGCCCTTGTTTACGCTGCCCAATCCAGATCCAGGTTTTTTACGAAAAGGCCACATCTATGACAAGGTCGTTACCGCGCGCTTCGATCTGAACCGATTCGCAAACATCAAGGTGGAGGGCCACTTTATGGATGGCTACGGCACGCCCGAAGGTTATCCCGACGGGTTTTACAGCGTGGACAATGCGCAGGGTCTTAAACCCAACACGAACGCGCTGGTCGTCAAGACTAGTTTCAACTTCTAGGCGGGGGGGGCGAGAACACATGAAAACCGCGATGAAGAATCTGAACATGCTGCTCGTTGCCGCCGTCGTGATGTTCGGCTCGGTCCCCGCCCTGGCCGGCGACGTCAAGATCGTTGCCAACGCGAGTGTGCGGGCAGACTTCATTAGTGCAGCTGAAATCAGAGGAGTGTTCCTCGAGGACAAGAGATCGCTCAGCGACGGCTCGCACGTCGAACCGGTACTCGCCAAAAGCGGGGCGGCGCATGAAGCTTTCCTCCGGCAGTACATCGGCCAGAGCGACGACGCTCTGCGTACGCACTACCGCACGCTGGTCTTCACCGGCACCGGCGCCATGCCAAAGTTTCTGGATTCCGATGCCGAGATCGTCAACTACGTGGCCAAAAGCAAAGGCGCCATCGGATATGTGAGCAGCGACTTCCCCGCCGAAGGGGTGAAGGTTCTCACCATCTTGCAGACTGGAGCCAACGCCGAACGGAAGCTCGTTACCCGCGTCGAACCGGAATACCCGGAGACTCTGCAGCGGCTGCAGATTGGTGGAACGGTGCGCCTGATGGTTACCATTTCCCCGAAGGGAAGCGTAGACGGTGTCCAACTGCTGGGGGGGAACCCCATTCTCGCAGAATCCGCCATCAAGGCAGTGAAGCAATGGGTCTATGCCCCCAGTTCTTCCCGGACGATCACTGAAGTAAGCATCCCCTTCGTTCCCAAGCGCTGAACTCGCGACCGGAATTGGGTAAGATCCGCAACGCTTCATACCCACAAAAAACGTCCGCGCCAGGGGACCCAGCGCTTCAACTGCAGCATGGGAATCTCGGGGACTCGTTGGGTGATCGTCGGCAATGGGCCGCGGAATATTTCGGAGCTTTTGAAGCGCGCTTTACTCAAGTTTTTCTCCAACTTTCCGATTCCCAGACTAGGGAGCCGATTTGGCTCAGGAGCACGTATGCGTCGACAAATCGTGGAACTAGCCCTACTTTGTTTCTGCGTCGGCCCGACTGCCCTGCACGCGCAGGAATTCAAGCTTTTTGACCGTACGGTACAGGTCCACGGATTTGCCTCGCAGGGATTTGTGTATACGGATCAGAACAATTGGCTGACCATGCATTCCAGCCAAGGCAGCGGGGCGTTCACGGACTTCGGAGCCAACGTCTCGATGCAGGTCACCGACAAGTTCCGCGTGGGCGTGCAGGTTTACGACCGCAATTTCGGCAACCTGGGAGAGTGGCATCCCGCGCTTGACTGGGCGTTGGCCGACTACCGGTTCAAAACCTGGTTCGGCATCCGCGGGGGCAAAGTAAAAACGGTGCTGGGACTCTACAACGACACCCAGGATCTGGACTTTCTCCACACCTTCGCGCTGTTGCCGCAGAGCGTCTATCCGACAGATCTGCGGGACGCTACTATCGCTCACCTCGGGGGCGACATTTACGGCCGGGTTTCCCTCAAGCGTCACTTGGGCACCGTTTCCTACACGGCTTATGCGGGGCATCGCAGTGACAGCCTCCACAGCGGAAACGCGTACCTCGCGTCTAGGTTTCAGGTCTACTACTCGAGCTATGGGGGACTGCAGTATGGCGGCGATCTCCGCTGGAACACTCCACTGAAGGGCCTGTTGATTGGGTCATCGCGGATGAATGGAGATCTCACCGGCCAGGCGGTATTCCTGAATCCCCTCAACCTGAGTGCCGGTTTTGTTCCTTACTCCGAAGTGTCGAAGGCGGACTGGACCAACCATTTCTACGGCCAGTACACGGTGGGAAAACTGCGGATCGATTCAGAATATCGCCGCTTTGTGCACGATGGAATCATCAACCGCGACGCCTTGGAGACCATAACCGATGTACGCGGGTGGTACGTCTCGGGAGCCTACCGAATCATTAAACGGCTGGAGCTCGGCTCCTACTACTCGCACTACTCGATCACCAGCGTCTCCGGAGGCCCGCTTTCCGTATTCGCGCCTCATGAAACCGACACTAGCCTACCGGGCAATCACATCTATGACAAAGTAATCACGGCCAGGATTGATGTTCAGAAATTCTGGAACGTAAAGGTTGAGGGTCACTTCATGAACGGCTATGGGGCCAGCACATATCCGGACGGATTCTACCCGCAGGTGAACCCGCAGGGTTTCAAGCCCAACACGAACGCGCTGGTGGTCAGGACCAGCGTTAACTTCTGAGGCGATGGAGGATGTAAACAGGAGCACGCGATGAAGAACAGGACACTACTTCCCCTCGTTGCCGCCGCCGTAATGTTCGGCTCGGTCCACGCCCTGGCCGGCGACGTCAAGATCGTTGCCAACGCGAGCGTGCGGGCAGACTCCATTAGTGCAGCTGAAATCAGAGGAGTCTTCCTCGAGGACAAGAGATCGCTGAGGGACGGCTCGCACGTCGAACCTGTACTGGCCAAAAGTGGCGCGGCGCACGAAGCTTTCCTCGGGCAATATGTCGGCACGAGCGACGACGCGTTGCGCACCCACTACCGCACTCTGGTCTTCACCGGCACCGGCGCCATGCCGAAGTTTCTGGACTCCGATGCCGAGATCGTCAACTACGTGGCCAAAACCAAAGGCGCCATCGGATATGTGAGCAGCGACTTCCCCGCCGAGGGGGTGAAGGTTCTCACCATCTTGCAGACTGGAGCCAACGCCGAACGAAAGCTCCTTACCCGCGTCGAACCGGAATACCCGGAGACTCTGCAGCGGCTGCAGATTGGTGGAACGGTGCGCCTAATGATTACGATTTCCCCAAAGGGAAGCGTAGACGGTGTCCAACTGCTGGGGGGGAACCCCATTCTTGCAGAATCCGCCATCAAGGCAGTGAAGCAATGGGTCTATGCCCCCAGTTCTTCCCGGACGATCAGTGAAGTAAGCATCCCCTTCGTTCCCAAGAAGTGAAATCCTGGGATTGCGCAGAGCCTCCCCCGCATTTCCACAACAAACGTCGGCCCATCCGGCTGCGGTGACGGAAGCAGGCTTGCGGCTATAATTGCACGCCATCGACAGTGCACTCACCAAAGAAAGGACTTGCATGCGACGCTTCGCCGCCGTTGTGCTGATCTTTACCCTAGTTTTTCCATCCCTGGCATTGGCCGCGGATGAGACTCCGCTGGCGGGCTACGCGCCCCGCTCCAGCCAGACCGAGCGGGAGTGGGAGGCGAAGTTTCGAGCGATCCCTGATCCGGCTAATCTGCGGGAATACATGCGGCGGCTGAGTGCGCGACCGCATCACGTGGGCTCGCCTTACGACAAGGACAATGCCGAATGGATTCTCGCCCGCTTTAAGGAATGGGGACTCGACGCGCACATCGAAACGTTCGACGTTCTATTCCCGACGCCAAAAGTTCGCGTGCTGGAAATGGTCGAGCCCACGAAGTTCACCGCCAAGCTGGAGGAGCCGGCGCTGGCGGTCGATCCCACATCGAATCAGAAGTCGGAGCAGCTACCTACCTATAACGCGTATTCGATCGACGGCGACGTGACCGCGCCGCTGGTCTTTGTGAACTACGGACTGCCTGAGGATTACGAGAAACTCGACCGGCTGGGCATCTCGGTGAAGGGCGCGATTGTGATCGCGAAGTACTACCACTCCTGGCGCGGGGTGAAACCCAAGGTTGCGGCCGAGCACGGGGCGGTCGGATGCCTGATCTACTCGGAACCGAAGGATGACGGTTACATGCGCGACAATGTGTTCCCGCAGGGGCCGATGCGCAATCCGGACGGGGTGCAGCGGGGGAGTGTGATGGATTTTGCGTCGTCGAGTCCGGGAGATCCGCTGACGCCCGGTGTCGGCGCCACGCCCGGCGCCAAGCGACTGGCGCTGAAGGACGCCAAGAGCCTCTCGAAGATTCCGGTGCTGCCGATCTCTTACGGCGACGCGCAGCCTCTGCTCGCGGCACTCCAAGGGCCCATGGCACCGGAGGAGTGGCGCGGAAGTCTGCCGATTCCGTACCACGTGGGACCGGGACCGGCAAAAGTCCACCTGAAAGTTGCATTCAACTGGGACACCAAACCGGTGAACGACGTCATCGCGAAAATCCCGGGCAGCGTCGCGCCCGACGAGTGGATCGTGCGCGGCAATCATCACGACGCATGGGTGAACGGAGCCGAGGATCCCGTCTCGGGACAGGCTCCGCTGCTGGAAGAAGCGCGGGCGATGGGGCTGCTGCTGAAGCAGGGTTGGAAACCGCGGCGGACCATCATTTACGCGGCATGGGACGGCGAAGAGCCCATGCTGCTGGGTTCGACGGAGTGGGTCGAGGCCCACGCCGAAGAGTTGCGCCAGCATGCCGCGGTCTACATCAACACTGACGGCAACGACCGCGGTCTGCTCAGCATGGGCGGGTCGCACACTCTGGAACAGTTCATCAATGGCGTTGCCCGCGACATCGAAGACCCCGAGACCAAGCTGACGGTGTGGCAGCGGCTGCACTTGTCAAAGATTGCGGAGGCCAAGTCCGCCGACGATCGGAAGGAACTGCGGGAGCGAGCCGATCTGCGCATCAACGCGCTGGGTTCAGGCACGGATTTCACCGGATTTCTCGATCACATTGGTATCGCCACGCTCGACCTGGGCTACGGAGGCGAGGACGAACAGGGTATCTATCACTCGATTTACGATGACTTTTACTGGTACATGCATTTTTCCGACTTCGATTTCGTGTATGGCCGGGCCTTGTCGCAGACGGTCGGAACAACGGTGATGCGGCTGGCCGACGCCGAAGTCCTGCCCTTCGACTTCGTGGACTTTGCGGACACCATTCAGAAGTACACCAAGGATCTGGAAAAGTTGCTCGCGGACAAGCAGGAAGAAATTCGCGAGCGCAACCAGGAATTAGACGAGGGCGTCTTCAAGGCCACGCTGGACCCGAGGCGTCCTACGGTCGCACCGCCTCGGGAGGAAGTTCCTCCCCATCTGAATTTCGCCCCCATGCAGAACGCGGCGGAATCGCTGGCTCGCAGCGCGGAGCACTACCGGCAGGCCTTATCGCACAAGCAAGCAGCGCTGGGCGAGAGCCAGGTGGAAGCGCTGCGAGCCTTGAACCAGCGGCTCATAGAGAGCGAACGAAAATTGACCAATGAGGACGGACTCCCGCGCCGTCCCTGGTACAAGCATCTGCTTTATGCTCCCGGAGTCTACAGCGGATATGAAGTGAAGACCGTTCCCAGCGTGCGGGAAGGCATTGAACAGAAGAGGTATGCGGAGGCGGAGCAGGAAATTGTGCGGGTGGCGAAAGCGTTGGAGGAGGAATCGGTTGTGATCGAATCAGCGGCGCAATTGCTGGGGCAACCGGCGCGGTAGCGCATGAGTGGACGAGTGGAAGGTGGGCAACAGAAAACCCAGCGTCTAAAGGCATGCATTTATTGAATGCCGCTTGCGGCATGCCTGAAGGCATGCCCTGATACGAATCCGCACGAGATCACGTCTCAATGCGGGCCCCAATCCTGGGACTGGCGGCTGGCGACTTGCTCATTTGCTGGCAGAGGCCGCGGGCTGGGCGCCGGCGTAGTAGCCGCTCTTGGTGCGTACCGTCATCTTGCTGTGTCCTTTGGCTTTGGCCTCGACGCGAATCTGGCGAAAGCCGCCGTTTCCCCTAGGATTGGTCGGCTTGTAGCCAATGGCGTACTGATTCCGGATGTCGCGCGCGACGGTCCGGCTGATTTCGTCCACCTCATCCAGAGTTTTGGGGAAGAATGCGATCCCGCCCGTGTGCTGCGCGATAATATCCAGCGCCTTCTTTGCCCGTTTGGGATGCTCTTCATCGCCGAGAATTCCGATGGCATACACGGACGGGCCGTTTTCTTCCTGTAAGTGCTTCACCGCCTGTTCCAACGTCTCGTTGCTGGCGTTATCCTCGCCGTCGGTGACAATGAACAACACCTTTTTCTCGAGACGTGCGTTGCGCTTCAGATGGTCGGCGGAGGCGACGACGGCATCGTAGAGGGCGGTGCCTCCGCGGGCGTCAATCTTTTCCAGCGCTTCCTTGAGCTTCAGCAGATTGTTGGTGAAGTCCTGGTCGAGATAGTATTCGTCGTTGAAGTTCACGACGAAGACTTCGTCCTTGGGATTGCTGGACCGCACCAGATTGAGCGCGGCCTGATTCACCTTGCTGCGCTTCTCCCGCATCGACCCGGAGTTGTCGATGATGATGCCCATCGCCACCGGTATGTCTTCATTATGGAACGAGATGATGTTCTGCGGCTTCCCGTCTTCCAAGACAGTGAATGCGCTGCGGTCGAGGGTGGTAACGATGTGCTGCTTGTCGTCGATCACCGAAGCGTGCAGCAGGACTTCGTCCACGTCCTTGCGGAAAACGAAGACTCCCTGATCATTGACGTGCTTGTCTTGATCGTCTTGCTTTTGCGCAGGGGCTGGAGTTTCGGTTGCGGGCGCGGCAGAAGGTAGAGTGGCGGGCCTGGAGTCGTTCTGGGAAGGGGCGGCCTGCGACCAGACCGGCGGCGCCAACTGCGCACCGGCCCAAATCACGAACATGAAGAGCAGAACCCTCGCGGCCCTATTCCTGAGGCGCGTAATATCCCGTCCTGGCATACACCCGTAGAGGCGGTAATCCTTTCGGTGGCAGCAGCTTCACTTTTATCTTACGCCATTTGCCGTCGCGCACGACTTTGGTGGGACGGTATCCCAGGACATATTGATTGCGCAGTTCAACTCCGATCTTGGTCGCCACATCGCCCAGGTCGTTGGGGTTATCGATGGTAAAGGCCCGGCCCCCGGTCAGTTCCGTGATGTCGCTCAGCAGTTGCGGGCCCAGGCGTTCTTCCATGGCGGAAGCGTAACGGTCGTAGATGCCGATGGCGTAGACCATCACGTCAGCCTCCTTCACCAGCGACTTGATCTCGCCTTCGGTGTAGCGGCTGTGATTATCGCCTCCGTCAGAGATGATCAGCAGCGCCTTCTTGGCAAACTTAGCCTGCCGCATTTTGCTCACGCCCATGTAAATAGCGTCGAGCAGCGCAGTCCGATGCCGGGGCACCGCGAACACCAGCTTGTTCTGGATCTCGTCCACGGAACTGGTGAAGTCGCTCACCGTCTCCGGTTCGTCGGAGAAGGTGATCATGAAAAACTCATCCTGGGGATTCGCCGTCTTGAAGAACTCCACCACCGCGTCTTTGGCGCGGTCCATCTTGCTGCTCATGCTGCCGCTGGAGTCGAAGATCACGCCCAGCGACACGGGAGCATCCTCGCTGGAAAACGTTCGAATCTCCTGCGTGGCATTGCCTTCGAAGAGCTGGAAGTTCACCTTGTCCAGGCCGGTCACCAGACGGTTCATGGGGTCGGTAATCGTGACCGGGACCAGCACCAGGTCCACGTCAACCTTCAGCGGACGCACATGGGCGCTCAGCCCTGAGGTCGAGACCACCAGATCCGGTTTGGGAGGTTCTGGAGGCTTCTCCACCTCGCGCGGCACAACGTGTACGTCGTTCACGTCGGTTTGCCCGAACGCGGGGACGCTCAGGCACGCGAGTGCGAAGAGAGAGAGGGAGAGCCACAGCCGCATGGAGTTCGCGGTGAGAGAATTTTTGCGCAGCCGGGCTTGAGTCGGGTCCCAGGGGAGAACCGGACAGCCACTTCGAACTAGGGCCATCGGGCGAGATGACCAGCGCCGATCCATCAGGCGGGCCATAAATACCTCTTCTGAGGCGGATGTTAGCACAGGTTTCGCCCCGCAGCGCAGGGATATTGTCAAAACTCAGAGACAAAGCCCAGAACCGAACTTTGGTGACTATTTGCGGGCCAGAGGTTGCCTCGGCCCTTGGACCCGGCGTCCGGCGCAGTTTTCGGCCGGGTGCCCCATTTCTCGCGTCTTTTTGCGAGAAGTGGGGCTTTTCAAGCGGCGCGAATGTTCATCTTCAATACCACCAGCTTCATGCGAACCCAGAAACGCTTTAGCAACAGCGGTAATGAATTGCAGGTCCCCGCTGCCATAGAATCACTTGGCCTCCCAGGGTATTGGAAATCGTAGCTCGCCCGCCCCACGCCAGTCTCGACGAATGAACATCACAAGCCCCACTTCTCGCAAAAAACGCGAGAAATGGGGCACCCAGAGCTTTGTCTCTACGACATTGCTTTCGGTTCATCACCGGTGTCTGTCGCTAACTTGTTACAATCAAAAGTTTCCCATGGCTGACATACATCCATTTCGTGCTCTTCGCTACGACTTGCAGCGAGTTTCCGCTTCGCAGGTGGTGACCCAACCCTACGACAAGATCACTCCCGCGATGCAGGAGCGCTACTACGCAGCCAGCCCCTACAACCTGGTGCGCGTGATCCTCGGCCGTCGCGAGGCTGCGGACAACGCCAGCAACAATGTTTATACCCGCGCCGCCGGGTATGCCCGGCAGTGGCGAACGGAGGGAATCCTCCGGCCGGATTCCTCACCCTCCATCTACACCTATTCCCAGGCTTTCACCGCCCCGTCGGGAACCCGCTTCGAGCGCCGGGGATTCATTGCGCTGGGCCGCGTCGAAGACTATTCCGCCAAGGTCGTCTTCCGGCACGAGCAAACTCTGTCGAAGCCGAAGGCCGACCGGCTCGACCTGCTTCGGACTACCCGCGCGCACTACGAACAGCTTTTTCTGCT
>JADGNP010000186.1 GCA_017883425.1 Candidatus Sulfotelmatobacter sp.
CGCCGGACAGCCGCCGGGGCGGCGGCGCTACTCATGCTCCGCAAAGGCGTCGAGAACGTGACGCCTTTACGGCCATAGTATGAATGTGCTATTTGGCAAGGCCACGTGGCAGTGTATTTTTCCGAGATCGAAATTTTGGGCAACACGAGCAACCACGGAGGACAACAAGGACCAACATGACTTGGATTCGAACTGTTTCACTGACTGAGGCTGACGAAAAACTGCGCCAGGCGATTGAGGGCGAGAAGCTGTTTTATCCGAAGGAGTATGCGGATCCGGTGCATCCCGATCCGTCGGGGGCGTCGTCGATTGTGGGGTCGCACACGCTGATTCCCGAGGCGCTGTATCACGCCTTCAGCACGTTTGGAGCGCTCATGTCGCCGGAGTTGCCGCTGCAGCGGCGGCAGCACGAGATGATTGCCACCATGGTCTCAGTGACCAACCGGTGCGTCTATTGAATCGAGTCGCACGCAGAGTTTCTGCGTAGGGTGACGTTGGATAAGGGACTGGTCGAGGCGCTGGCGAAGGACTACACCACGGCGCCGATCTCGGCTCAGGATCGCGTGATGCTCGACTACGTGGTCAAGCTGACCAAGGACGCGACCAAGGTTTGGAAGGACGATATTGACGGTCTGCGAGCCGCGGGATTCGATGACCGCGGCATTCTGCAGATCACGCTGATTGCGTCGTGGTTCAACTACATTAATCGCGTGGCGGACGCGCTTGGGGTAGGGAGAGAGTAGATCGCTGCTCTAATTGCAGGCGATTGAGTCCGTTATCGAAGAGAACAAGTCCCGGAGGGACGACGAAGTAGCCCCGCAGTTTCACTGGCGGGTGGTGATCGTAGGAGTTCTCGAATCTCGTGTGGTAGGCACGACTGAAACGATAGGAAATCTGTTGAGGGTTCAGGCGTCCCTGCGGGACGCGGTCCTATCCTCTACCGCCTACCCGGCGTTGAAACGCCGGGCTATTTTCAGATGTCCCTGCGGGACAAAAGGCACCTCGCTGCGCTCAGCCGGGCTATTTTCAAACGTCCGTGCAGGAGGAAAGCAGCGCGCCTGCGCCGCGTCGAATTTCCGGGTCAGTCATCGCTGACCGCGGTCCGGCTTTTTCAGCATGACGTGGCATTGTAGCGCAGCCTCTTAGATCGTCCTTCTAATATGTGAACCCCTGAATCTCGTTTACGCTGGAGGATGGACCATCCACGAATCCAGTTCGCGTGCTCGGATTCAGCGCGATGTGCGCGGCAACCACGTTAAACGCGTTGGAGAAGCTGAATCCGTTCAGAGTTTCCTGCAGATTGCCACTGGTGTCGTAGACATAGATCGTGCTGCCCGTGGACGACGAACTCGAATTGGGCTGCGCCACAAGAAACAGTTTGTGGATGGCGTCAAACTCGACATCCGCTCCGCTGAAGAACTGCTGTTCGCCGGAATTCGGCAGGACCACAGTGAACCCGGTCTGCGTGCTGAGATCGTAGAATTCCACGCTGGCGTCGTCTTCTGTCGTGGTACAGGCGATGTTGTCGGCCGAATCGACGGCGATGCCATTCACGAAGCCGAATCCGATGCCGGTAAATTCCGTGAACGTTCCTTTGCCGAGGTCGGCCAGGCCCATCACTGGAAAGCAGCCGAAGCATCCATTCCCTCCTCCGAGAACCGCCTGGTTCGTCAGTGGGTTGTAAGCCATAGGCGGCGGCACGCTGCCGAAGTTGAAGGAGTCGTGGATCTTGATGACTGGGCCAAAGGTATTGGCGGCGACATTGGAGCTGAAAACGTAAGGGATGAAATTGCCGCTGTTGTCGTAGGCGAAAATGGCGGCATTAGAAGTTCCCTGGGTGCGGCTCACCTCGCTGATCAGATGCTGCTTGCCGATGGGCGGCGTCCACTTCCCGGTGAACTTGTTGGCGCTCAAGGGATTGATCACGTTAAAGGTCCGCTGAACATTCAGGAAGCTGACGACGTGCTCGTGTTCGACGAGCCCGACGGAGTTGCCGACCACTCCCAAGGTAACAAAGTCGTCCTGAGTTTGAGTCTTGGCGACGACGCTAAGAATTTTGCCCGTGGTTTGATCGAAGGTCTCGATTGCGGCGCGGACGTCGCCATTGGACAACGTCTGCGCCTCGCTGAGGACACCTTCTTTGCCGTTCTGATCGATATCAAATCCGAAGATCTGGCCGCCAAGTTTGCTGTGCACGATGATGTGGCCTGCTCCGGCGTCAGGGTGCGGCTGAGATTCATCGGCTTGCCCGACGCTCAAAGTTGACACGGCGCAGAACAAACCGACCAGCGCGGCGGTGACCAGACGCCGGCACACTTCATCTTTCATATTCTGCATGCGGATTCTCCTCATCGGGCAAGCGCTGCTATCGGGCGAGCGTGGCTAGGGTACGAGTTCCTGCATCGGCATTATGCCACGCAGTTGTCAGGGATTTGTCAAAATTGGCCACAGTGGGACGCCGGGAGAAGTCGCTCACGACTTGAAGGGGACGCCGTAGTGGGACGCCACCACTTGCCATTTGCCGCCGATTTTCATCCAGACATCGGTCAGGCGGTCATGATATTCGTAGGGCTTGCCGTTGGACTCGCCTTTCTCGTGATATGCGCCGGTCACAATGGCCGTGTTGCCATGCATCCGAACCTTGAGGTCCGACAGTTCGGCCACCTGCACCCGAGTTGAGGGGTCTGCACTGTGGCTGATGTAGCCGGCCTTGCTGTAGATGCTGCCGTCTTCAATGGTGATAACGAAATCTTCGGCCAGCAGGGAAGACAGAATGTCGATGCTGTGCTGCTTGTAGGACTCAGTCCATTTCATTTCCAGGGCACGAATGGTCGCAGCGTCCGATTTCTCCTGCGCCAGCAAACTGACGCCGGAAGCTGCCAGCAGACAGAAGATCACGGGCCAGCTCTTGTTGGTGTTCATGTTATTTATGTCGCACAATCTGCCGCATGCGGCAAGTTCCTTGTGTAATCCGGTTCTAACTTTGTCATTCCGACGAGCGAAGGCGAGGAGGAATCTGTCTGCCCGCGCCACCAGAAAGCAGATTTCTCGCTCTGCTCGAAATGACAAGGGATGGGGCAGTTTGGAAACTGTACTGTCCGCCGGCCTTCGGGCGCGGGGTTCCACTAGACTTGAGGTGGAGAGCGGCGCGATCCAGAGTTCGGCTTGCGCCGCGAGCGCCACTGCCATGGCCGAATCATTAGCAGAATTCTTCCTGGAGAACTATGGGGCGCGTCGCCACGAGCGCGCCTGCCGGCAGCGCCGCGGATATCGCACGGAATCGTTTACCTACGGCGAGATTCTCGCTATGGCTTGCGGTTTTGCTCGCAAGCTGGAGGCGCGGGGGATCGCAAAGGGCGACCGCGTGATGGTTTGGGGCGAAAACTGCGCCGAGTGGATGGCGGTTTTCTTCGGGTGCGCGCTGAGCGGCGTGATTGCGGTTCCCATGGATGACGGAGCGGCGGCCGACTTTGCGATGCGGGTCTTTCAGCGGGTCGAGGCGAAGCTGCTGGTGGGTTCGCGGCGGCATGTACATGAGGGCTCGGCCGCGGGATTCGCAATCGCAAGCTTGAGCCTGGAAGATCTGGCGGAGACGGTGGGTCTTCAGCCAGGCACGCCGGTCAAGGCCGCTCTTGGCCGCGACGACATCCTGCAAATTGTTTTCACTTCGGGCACCACGGCGGAACCCAAGGGCGTGGTGATCACGCACGGCAATGTTCTCGCGAACATTGCGCCGCTGGAGCGGGAGATGCGCGGGTATCTGAAGTATGAGCGGTTCGTGCATCCGCTGCGATTCTTGAACCTGCTGCCGCTCAGTCACGTGTTTGGGCAGTTTCTCGGCATGTTCCTGCCGCCGTTGCTGGGCGCGACCGTAATTTTTCAAGACGAATTGAAGCCTTCGGAGGTGGTGAACGCGATCCGGCGCGAGCGGGTGTCGGTGCTGGTGAGTGTGCCGCGGGTGCTGCAGTCTTTGCAACAGAAAATGGAGCGCGATCTGGAAGACCGCGGAGAGGGCGAGGCGCTCCGGCGGCGGTTTCGGTCAGCGGAGGGGCAACACTTTCTGCGGCGGTGGTGGACGTTTCGCGCGATCCACCGGCAGTTCGGCTGGAAGTTCTGGGCGTTTATTTCGGGCGGCGCGGCACTCGACAGCGAGACCGAGGAATTCTGGGGACGGTTGGGTTACGCGGTGATCCAGGGATATGGGCTGACGGAGACGACATCTCTGATCAGCGTGAACCACCCGTTCCGGCTGGGAAAGGGATCGATCGGCAAGGTGTTGCCGGGGCGCGAGGTGAAACTGGCGGAAGACGGCGAGATTCTGGTGCGGGGTGGAGGCGTGGCTTCAGGGTACTGGGACGGCCGCGGCGCACAGAAAGTTTCCGATGAACGTATCCCGGATGAACGTATCTCCGACGCCCAAGGTTGGTATCGCACGGGCGACATTGGCGCGCTCGATGAGGCAGACAACCTTTATTTCAAGGGGCGCAAGAAGGAAGTGATCGTGACGCCAGGGGGGACGAACGTGTATCCCGAGGACCTGGAGGCGGCGCTGCGCCGGCAGCCGGAAGTGAAAGATTGCGCAGTGGTGGGGATTGAGTGCGGCGGGAACGCGGAGCCGTGCGCGGTGGTGATTCTGCGCGGCGACGCAAAGCTGGAAGAAGCCGGGCTGGAAGAAGTCGTGCAGCGGGCGAATCAATCGCTGGCGGAGTATCAACGAATGCGCATGTGGATCGAGTGGCCGCAGGAGGATTTTCCCCGAACCAACACGCAGAAGCCGCGGCGAAACGTGATACGGGAAGTGGCGCAGGCGCAGATGCTCGAGGAGCGCGCGGAGAGTGGCGCAAGCAGTCCGCTGGCGGAGTTGATTGCGCGGGTTACGAGACGGCCCGTGGGCGCGTTGCGCGAGGATGCGAGTCTGGACTCCGATCTGGGGCTGAGTTCGCTCGATCGGGTGGAATTGCTGAGCACGCTGGAGGACCGCTACCAGATTGACCTCAGCGAGACTCGGTTCAGCGCGGTGCGCACTGTGGGAGATCTGGAGCGCATGCTGCGCGGAGAAGCGGCACCGGGTGCGGTGTATCACTATCCGAGTTGGACGTTGCGCTGGCCGATAACGTGGCTGCGAATTCTGGCGCATTACCTGCTGATGCGTCCGGCGATGGTGTTGTTGGGGTGGCCGCGGATCGAAGGACGCGAACATTTGCGCGGCGTGAAGGGACCGCTGTTGGTCGTCTCGAATCATGTGGGAGACGTCGATGCGGGATTCATTTTGACCGGGTTGCCGGCGCGCTTTCGGCACCGCTTGGCCACGGCCACGGGAGGGGAGGCGTTGGAGGCGCTGCGAACGCCTGCGCCGGACCGTGGATTTTTCGCGCGGATTTATGACCGGGTGCAGTGGATATTGGGAGTGTCGCTGCTGAATTTATTCCCGCTGCCGCGCGAGGCTGGGTTCCGCCGGAGTTTCGCGTATGCAGGGGAGGCGGTGGATCGCGGCTACAGTGTGCTCGTCTTTCCCGAGGGGCGTCACACCACGGATGGGAAGATAAACCCGTTTCGCGCGGGGATTGGGCTACTGGCGGGCAATCTGGGCATTCCTGTTTTGCCGATGCGGATCGATGGACTGTTTGAAGTGAAGCAGGCAGGCAGGCGGTTTGCGGCTCCGTGGAAGATTAGAGTTCGGATTGGGGAGCCGATGAGATTTCCGCCGGGGACTGATCCGCAGGAGATTGCGGGGGAGTTGCAGAAGGCAGTGGAAGAGCTGTGAAGAGTTTTCTCCCGTGGGCCGTGCGCACGCTGTCAGCGATGAACCAGACGCCGGAAAGTCCCCTATCAATATTTCTTTTGAAACGAACCAGGCGCCGTGTTCGTCATCGAAGTGACGAACACAGCGCCTGGGATACCGACTAATTTGTCGAAGCCACTGCGAGGTGGCGGTTAGTTAATGGTTACGGACTTGGCCGCGGACGCAATCCCGTTCGCCACCACCACCAGACTGGCTGGTCCGGTGTGGATGGAGGCCGGAATGTCGAACGCTGCGCTTACAAGAGCCGTGCCGGTGGCTACGCCGCCCAACCAGTTGTGCGTCCTGCAATAGACCACGGCGCCAGTAGAATCAGTGATACGAACCAGTGGGAAGTTCGTGGCACTCTGGTTGTCATCGCCGTAGTAGGCGCCTTCCGTCAAGCCGTTGAACTGAGTCCCGCCGATTTTGTTGTTCTTGGAGCCGTGGATCAGAGTAGTCTTCACGAACTTGATGGTGGGAGCGCAGCCGGCACACGGGCTTCCCGACGGCGTATAGATCTCAACACTAGACGAAAAGTCCGTGAAGAGAACCTGGCCGGTGGGAAGAACAACCATGTTGCCGACATAGGATGAGTCGACCGAGGCATTCGGCGGGGCCGATGTCGCGTTCAAGGTGGTGCCATCCCATTCGAAGAACTTGCTGCCGTTGCCAAAGATGCCGGGGCTGGTGTCGAACAGAGCGTTGCCATTGGGCAGCACCGCGGCTGGTCCGTCAGCGATGTCGAGCGTGCCTCCGAACTTCGGAGCCGAAGCCCATGTGCCGGTCGATGGGGTGTAGATGGCGTTGTTGGTGGTCGCTCCCGCGGCAAATACAGTTCCGTTTGGAAGCAGTGGCATCGGTCCCAGCTCAAAAGATCCGGGATCGACCAGATTCACAACCGTGTTGTTGGAAGGAGTGGTCCATGCGCCGGTGGTGGGGTCATAAATCTGGTAACCCAACAGGCAGCACGTTTTAAAGACATAAGCATCGACCGTAAGAATCTTGCCGCCGGGCAACAGGGTCCAGCCTTCCTCGTCGTTGACATCGAACTTGCCGGTGCCGGTGGTGGCCCACGTGGCGGTGGTTCCGGCGAGTGTCAGGATGGCTTCGTCCGTCGTGCAGCAATTGGCCAACATCATGTGGCCGTTCGGAAGGATGATGCTCTGGGCATCACCCACTGTGGTCCAGCCGCTGGGCGACGAGATGCTCGTCCAAGCGTTGGTCACCGGATTGTAAACAGCGCCCTTGGTGGTCCAGACCGCACTGCCATTGTTGTACTCGCCACCCATGACAACGACTTGGCCACTGGGAAGCACGGACGAAGCGAAGTAAAGAGGGTTGTAGCCGCTGGGCAGCGAGCCGGCGTTCGACCAGGTTCCGTTGATGTAGCTGCCGGTGGAGTCCGGCACCAGGCGGTACCACGGGTCCGAGTGACTGGAGAAGAACATGCTGTTCACCAGCACGGAGCCGTCGGTGAGCAGCACAGCGTGGGCGACCGTCGATGCTGGAGGGTTCGTTGTCGCCGTCCATGTTCCGGCGGTAAATGGTTCCTGGGCGCTCGCGATACTGGACCAAGCCAGCGACGCAAGCAGAGCAATTCCGAGTGTTCGGAAAACCTTCATAGAAAAGTGACCTCGCATTTGAGTTATTCGAAACGTGGCTTCGGACGCGGACTTTCGTTTGATCTACCTCCCACAGACAGAAAAGAGTCCCCAAGGCAGTCCAACTCGAAGTCCCAAAGTCGGTGGATTATACCCCGGGTTGCCCCGCTTCCAAACAGTTGTCGCGAGAAAATTACAAAGATTTTATTTCGCCGGAGGGATGTCGCAAGAAATTGCAAACTGGGACGCGGAAAGTTTGCAGAATCTTGCAACTATGCGCTTCCGGTGCCGTCATCAAGGTGACGGAATGCTCAGGGTCGAAAGACTCACTCCGGGATTGACGGCGCGTGCTTCGAATCGATCGGCGTACTTCAATTCCGCATGCAGGGTTACTCCTCGTCCACTTGCGGTTCTTCCTGATGCATGT
Organism: Candidatus Sulfotelmatobacter sp.; assembly: GCA_017883425.1. Classification (GTDB taxonomy): domain Bacteria; phylum Acidobacteriota; class Terriglobia; order Terriglobales; family Acidobacteriaceae; genus Sulfotelmatobacter. The sequence continues at coordinate 7,811 of JADGNP010000186.1, forward strand.
CCGCCTCCAACTGGACTTCGGGAATCTTGGATTCGCGCAGCAGACGATTGAGCGCGGGCAAGTCGGCGCTCTTGAAATCACTCCAGCGCTTCAAGACGTCGGGGCTGTCATGTCCCGTCGCCGACAGAGCTTGCATTTGAGAAGAAGTTGGTTCGGCATCGGCCTGCCACACCTGCTGGTACAGCGTGCCGGCTTGTCCGTTGAGGCTGCCCAGCGTCACTTCCTGGGTTGGAGGAGCAAAGAATCCACCAGGGGCGCCCAGCAGAGCGGTGAGTTTTTTCTTGATCCCTTCGATGGCGTCCTTGGTCGAGGCGCTTGCTGGCGCGCCCAGCTTTTCCAGTTGTGCGCGAATCGAGCCGCCCTGCAGCAGCGCCTGTGCGGATTCAGTCATGATGGAGGCCATGCGCATCTCCGCCTGAAATTTTTTCTCAAGGCCCGCTGCGGAGATCTTGACGCGCGGGTCCATCTTGACGGTCAGGGCCGCGGTGGAAGTTTTTCCGTCGACCGTGAGCCGGACCGTGTAGGTCCCAGGCAGAACGGTGGGGCCCAGAGGGAAACGGGGCGTGTCGTGCGGAATCGCGGCGATCGGATAGTCATGGCGCGTCGCCGTTGGGGCAGGATAGTGCAGGCCCCAGACCCAGCGGTGCATTCCGGCCGCGGTCGAGAGTTGCCGTGGTTTGCGGACCCAGTACAGCGGGATTAACTGCTTTTGCAATTCTTCTTCGGTGATGGCGGGCTTGTCGGTGCTGGAGAAGCGGCGGACGAGATGGCCCTGCGCATCCAAAATTTCGAGTGTGACCGTGGATGAAGCCGCGGGCAGGTAGTAATCAAGGATTGCGCCATCGGGCGGATTGGCCGCCGCCGGCTCGTCGGGCGGAAGCGGCGTGTCCGTGTTGGTGTCGCGCTGCACACGGTAGACGGGAGCGGGGGCGAAGAGATGGATTGAATTCGCAATCGCGGCCGCAGCCTCGCGAAGAGGCGCGATGTCGTCGAGAATCCAGAACGAGCGACCGTGCGTCGCCACGATCAGATCGTTTTCCTGAATCCAGAGATCGCGCATGGAAGTGTGCGGCAGATTCAGTTGCAGCGATTGCCAGTGGTCGCCGTCATCAAAGGAAACCCAGACCGAGTTTTCGGTGCCCGCGAATAACAATCCTTTGCGGACGGGATCTTCTCGCACCGTGTCCACGGGGCCGAAGTCGGGCAGGCCCGCAGTGATTAGCTTCCAGGTCTTGCCGCCATCGTGCGTGCGATAGAGGTAAGGATGCACGTCGTTGATGCGGAAGCGGCTCACCGAGGCGTAGGCGGTCTGTTCGTCGAAGTGCGAGGCCGAGATCTGTGTGACCTTGCTCCATGCAGTGAGTTCCCTGGGCGTGATATCTGCCCAATTCTTTCCGCCGTCGCGGGTGATCCAAAGTTGGCCGTCGTCGGTGCCGGCCCATAGAGTGGTCACCGATTTAAAAGATG
>JADGNP010000187.1 GCA_017883425.1 Candidatus Sulfotelmatobacter sp.
GAGGCCGGGGATGGTGCACTGGGCGGCAACATCGCCGAGACCCCACGTCGGCGTCCAGGGGAACCCGGTGTGGGCGTTCAGAATCCCGGAGACGCTCCAGCCACCGGCTACCTTCTCCAACCAGGAGCGGCTGCCGTGGAAGATGGTTGGGGACCAGACTCCGTAAACCTTAAATGCATGACGGACGTCGTAGTCGGCCGTAGCGAAGCCGGTCGCCATGTTCCATTGGTAGTTGGGGCCCGCGTAGGCATTCGACCCGGGATCCATGGTGTGACTCAGACGGTACTGTGTATCCAGTTGGAAGGATCGGCTGAACGAATGCCTCGCTTCCAACAGCAGGGCGTTGAAGCGCGCATTGCCATCATCGCCATAATACCCAACACCGTGGACAACTGGGTTGAGAGCGATGTTGTTGACGGCGGCTGGGTCATAGAAGTTGTAGTGGGTCGTCAAGTGACGCGTCTGGCTGCCCTGGTACCCAACGGAAGCTACCCACTGGTGGCCCAGATCGTATTCGGCTCCGAGTGTGTAATGGTATGTGCTCGTGGTCGGCCACTTGGCAGGGAATGCGAGCAGGTCCGTACAACAGGCGGTCGGCAGATTGGTGGTAGGGTCAAAGTTCGCAAGGCCGGCCGGATTCGGTGCGTACCCGAAGGGCGAAGTGGGATTCGCCGGGAACGCGCCGATGTACAGAATCTGACTTCCCGAAAAATTCGGCCCGTTGAGTACAAACGGCGGATTGAAACGGCCGTCCAGTGAATTGGACTGCGCGATTCCGTTGTATGCAACTCCGAAGCCCCCTCGAAGCACGAGCCGGCTACCGAATTCGTGCCCAGCGAACCTACCCGGACTCCACGCGAAACCGAGTTGTGGGCCGAAGTTCGCTTTTTGTGCGGTAAACAGGCTACCGCCTGTGCGAACGCGCATGTTCGTGAAAAGATCGGCCCCACTGCCAAGCACAACCGTAGCCAGGTGGTTCTTGATCTCCGAGATCGGGCCAAAGTACTCCCAGCGCAGGCCAGCGGTCACCGTCAGATTGGGCCTCACTTTCCAGTTGTCCTGGAAAAAAAGACCTATGACGTTGGACCGGAGGTCCTTGCGGGCGGCGCCGGGTATACCGGTCTGGGGATCGAACTGACCATTCTCCTGTATCGGAGCATCGTTGAGAAAGTCCCAAATGTTGTTAAAGGTGTAGCCGGGACGGCCAGACCACAGCGGAGAGTCCTCGGCGAGCAGACGAGTAAACTCCCCTCCCATCTTCATGGTATGCGCGCCATGAACCTTGGTCAGCACATCCTTGGCAGCATAGGTCCACTGATCGAAACCGTTGTAGGAGCCGATTCCGTATCCGGTCACGTTGATGCTGCCGGTACCGTTGAAGCTCACCTGCGGCAGCCCCCACGGGGCCTTGGGATTGTTTGCGAGATCCTTTTCCATCCACCCCGAGGCATTGACGCGCGCCTCATTGATCAAGCTCGAGCTGAACGTGTGGTCCCAGAGCAAGGTTTCCGCGTGGTTCAGGTAGGTGGAGTTGAAGTTATTCATGGCGCGGTCGCCATTCCCGTTGACGCCCGTCGAGCTGTTAGGCACGTGGTAAATACTGAAGGCAATCAGGTCCTTGCTGGTGGCATTGAAGTCCACACGGCCGTTGTACTGCTTGTGGCTGCTGTCGCTGGGTTTAAGCGTACCCGAGAAAAAAGCAATGTCCGGAGTTGTTCCCAGGTTGTTAGAGCCGCCCAACCCGTCGCCGCCGGTACCGGGACTACTACCATTCACATACCCGCCGTCGTGGGTGCCAAGCGCAGCGGTCAACGGAGTGCCGAGGTTCAGTCCCGAGCCAGCGATGAAGTGGCAATTAGTTCCTTCGACCAGACCGATGAAGGTGCAGTCGTGATCCACTTGCGTGCCGCCGTTGGGAGCAACCCCTGGAAAACCATAGAAGGCAGCAGAGTTAGTTGCGGAAGCCGCCAGGGCACGGAAGGCGGGCGTCTCATACCAGCCGCCGCCGGTCGTCTGCTTCGCTTTGTTGGTCAGGGTTTCGTAGGAGAAGAAGACGAAGAGCTTATTGTGCAGGATGGGGCCTCCGGCAGACCCTCCATAATCATTGAAGCGGTTGTCATCGCGCACGTTGCCGCACGGCTGCTGGCAGCCTGCAGTATTGCTGTTATAGCCGTTGTACTTGGTGAAGGCGTCCAGACCCGGACGATGCGCTTTGAAGTAAAGGCTCCCGTGGTATTGGTTCGTGCCGTTCTGCGAGATGACCTGGACCTGTGCTCCGCGAAATCTTCCGTTTTCCGCGTCGTAGTTATCGGTGACGATCTTAACTTCCTTGACGGAGTCCTCGTTCGGGGTGATGACTGACGACCCACCCCACGTGACGCTGGTGGTTCCGACGCCGTCAATCTGGTAGTTGTTGTCACCGGCCCGCGCACCGTTTGCGGTGATCTGGCCGCCGTTTTCAATCTTGAAGACGCCATCCGTGCCACCGCTGCCACCCATCGAGGACGCCGGCAAATTGCCGGTTCCGCCTCCCGCGCCCTGCGCTCCATCGCCAAACGCGCCTGGCGCGAGCTGCAGGAGCTGAAAAACATCGCGGCCAAAGGAGGGAAGCCTCTGAATCTGCTGGGCGTTCACCGTGCCGCTAAGGTTGGAAGTTTCGGTATCGATCAGCGGAACCGCATCGCCATTCACGGTGACGGTTTCAGAGGCGGCACCGATGTCCAATCGCACATTGAAGGCGTTGGCCTGCTCGGCGATGATCGGAAGGTCCTTGGCGACATACTTCTTGAACCCCCCCTTGTCCACCGTCAAGGTGTATTTGCTTGGAGGCAGCGCATTGAAATTGTAAACGCCGGCCGGGTCCGTCTTCGTCTGCCATTGACGGTTGGTTTCCTGGTCGGTTAGCACGACCGTTGCGTCCGAGACGATCGCACCCTGGGCGTCGGTCACCGTGCCCTGAATGGAGGCACGATACTGGGCGTGGGCCATTACCGCGGACAGGATAACGCAGGCAAATATCGAAACGGTGCGGAGTGCGGAAAAAGTGGAACGATTCATGACGCCCCCAGTGTTGCTTAGAACTTCCTGTTTACTCGAGCTGCGTATACTAAAACGCTACAAAAGCGATTTAGTAACATTCGAACCGCTTATAGCACAGGCGATTTTCCACAGTCAAGCGCATTGTTTTCAGAGGTAATGCGTTGTACGGGAAGCTCAATTCTCGGGCGCCAGCACCTTAACGATTTTGTTTGGCTGATTATGCGATTTCTGGACAGCGCGTGCTCCCGTGACTTGCCCGGATATTATTCTGGGAAACTACTGCGGGCGACAGGTTCGCAGATGTGCTTTTGGGGCGCGTTCCCTACATGAGACGACGGACGCCGATCGTCGCACTGCAGGTGGTTTCGCGGACGATCAGTTTGGGTTCGACCATGATCTCGCCGCCGTGCGAGTCCGATCCCGAGCGCCGGATACGGCGCAGCAGCGTCTCGGCGGCGATCCTGCCCATTTCGCGCAGCGGCTGGCGCACGGTGGTCAGCGCCGGATTCTGGTAGGCGGCGCTCTGGATGTCATCGAAGCCCACCACGGAAACGTCGTCGGGAACGCGCAACTTAGCTTCGCGAAGCGCGCGGATGGCGCCCATCGCTGAAATGTCGTTAAAAGCAAACAACGCAGTGAATGGTTTGTGCGACGCCATTAACTTGCGGGTGGCCTCATATCCCAGCTCGGGAGAAGGAGAGTCTCCTTTGAGTTGGGAGACGAGCGCCGGGGAAATCGGGATTCCGAGTTGGCGGGCAGCCTTTTCTATGTTGGCCCAACGAACTTCGGTGTCGGAGCTGAATTCCTGTCCTTTGATGAAGGCGATCTCGCGGTGACCGAGCTGGGCAAGATGCTTGAGCGCGACTTCCGCAGCCCGCACGTGATCCAAAACGATGTTGGTTACTCCCTTTACCTGGTTGTGCCCCGACACCGTGACCACCGGCACCGAGAGCGCAAGAGTCCAGGGCGTATCGACCGCGATCAAGCCGTCGACAGATCGTTCCAGGAAGAGCCTGGGATATTCATCAATCAGGTCGGCGCGGTGGCGGTGGCTTACGACAAAGTAGAAGTATCCCTCTTGCAGGAGATGGTCTTCCACGCCGCTCATGACGGAGGCGGAGTAGCCGTCGCTGACTTCGGGGACCATGACTCCGATGGTAAAGCTGCGCTGGGCGCGCAACGAGCGGGCAAAAAAGCTGGGGCGGTATTTGTACTTCTCGGCGGCGGCAAAAATTCGGTCTTGCGTTTCCTGGGGGATGGAGTCCGCGACGTGCGAACGATTGATGACCAGGGATACGGTGGCGGGTGAGAGTCCCAGGCGCTCCGCCAGTTCCTTCAAGCTCACCGGCTTGGGCCCCATGCGCAGGGTTCGGCCGGCGCCCTTGCCCGTTCTTCTTGTCGTCACGCTGCGCAGTCTCGCACAAACCGGCTCGCGGTAGCAAGCAGATGTTCCGGCATCACCCGTCGATACTCGCGCGCAATACTTATTGACATTGCAGAGAAAAACGGTTTTCATACACTGCGGTGACGCTCTACTAACCCGATTTAGTAACTAGTGGACCGGGGCTCGACGAAGGGAGGTTGTACCCCATGCCATTCGCAGCACCCTACATAGTTGTCGCTCGCTGGTTCCATCGAAGAACTCGCTCGACCTTGATGAGGATGATCTCACGTGCACTCCTGTGCAGCGGCATCTGCGTGGTCGTAAGCGTGACTGTGCTCGCTCAGACGCCACCCACGCGATGGTCGCCAGGCCAGTCGGACAGCATCGCAAACACCAGTCTCGACGCGCGGGTGGAATCCATCCTGCGCCGCATGACGCTGGAGGAAAAGGTCGGACAGTTGGTACAGTATTCCGCCGGCCAACCCACCGGGCCGGGAACGGGCAGGACCGATTATGACGACATGATCGCGCGAGGACAGATCGGCTCGCTGTTCAACGTGGTCGATCCGCGCGAGATCAATAAGTATCAGAAGATTGCGATGGAGAAGGCGCGGCTGCACATTCCCATCCTGTTTGGGCTCGACGTCATTCACGGATTCAAGACGGAGTTTCCCATTCCGCTGGGACTAGCTTCGACCTGGGATCCGTCGATCGTAGAGAAAGCATCTCGCGTGGCGGCCATGGAGGCATCGGCCGACGGCATCCGCTGGACGTTTTCGCCGATGGTCGACATCGCGCGGGATGCGCGCTGGGGCCGCATGGCGGAAGGCGCGGGGGAAGATCCTTTTCTGGGATCGGCAATGGCTACGGCCTACGTGAGGGGCTACCAGGGTTCGCGTTTGGATGCGCCGGACAGCATTGCGGCGTGTGCCAAGCACTATGTCGGCTACGGCGCGGCCGAGGGCGGGCGCGACTACAACAGCACCGAGATTTCCGAACATACCCTGCGTCAGTTCTATATGCCGCCATTTCACGCGGCGGTCGAAGCCGGGACGGCATCGCTGATGAGCGCATTCAACTCTTTGAACGGAGTGCCGTCGTCGGCTAATCCATTCACATTGAAGCAAGTTCTGCGAAAAGAGTGGGGCTTTCGAGGGCTGGTGGTCAGCGACTGGAACGCCGTAGGGGAACTCATTCCACACGGCGTTGCGGCGGACGGCGCAACGGCGGCGAGGAAGGCTTTTGTTGCCGGTGTGGATATGGATATGGTGAGCAGCCTCTACCACGACCACTTGCAACAAATCGTGAGCTCGGGACAGGCGTCGCAATCTGAAGTGGATGAAGCGGTTCGGCATGTACTTCGCGTCAAACTCGCTCTGGGTTTGTTCGAACATCCTTTTGTCGACGAAAGTGCGGCGGCCAAGGCGCTCTATCATCCGGAGAGTATTGCGCTGGCCCAGACGGCGGCCGAGCGATCGTTCGTGTTGCTCAAGAATGCGAATGGGCCCGGCGGCAAAGCGCTGCTGCCGCTGGCGACTGGAATTCAGAGCATCGCCGTAATCGGACCGCTCGGGGACGATTCTTCGTATCCGGGCGGAGCGCCGCAGGGAGCGGGCCCCCGCGTTTCGCTGCCAGTGGCGCTGGCGCAACGCGTTGGCGAAGGTCACGTGTTTCGCTTTCCAGGATCCGGAATTCTCGACGGCACCGACGAGCAGATTGCAGCCGCCGTGGCGGGGGCTCACAAAGCCGATGTCGTTATTCTGACGCTGGGTGAGAGCCCGGAGATGAGTGGGGAAGCGGCGTCGCGCGCGCATCTGGAACTTCCGGGCAGGCAGCAGGAATTGCTGCAAGCTATCGTCCGCACGGGCAAGCCGGTTGTTCTGATTCTGTTCAGCGGACGGCCCTTGACCGTGCCCTGGGCGTTTGAACATGTGCCGGCAGTAATTGCGGCGTGGCTGCCTGGAATCGGCGGTGGACCTGCGCTGGCGCGCACCCTGTTCGGAGAGATAAATCCCAGCGGAAAACTGGTTGTCAGTTGGCCGCGCAGCGTGGGGCAAGAGCCGCTCTATTACAACTCCCTCAACACCGGGCGCCCACCTGGCGGTACCGACGTCGTTCACCCACCAACCGACATCACCAGCAGGTACTTGTCGCGGTATATCGATGAGCAGAACACTCCGCAATTTCCCTTTGGCTATGGTGGGTCGTACACCAGCTTTGCATACGGCGCCACCACGATCAGCACGCAGCGCTTGGGTGCCGCGGCACTGAATAAGGGCCTGCACGCCGGGGCGGATGGGGCAACGGTCATGACCGCTGAGGCTGAGGTAACGAATACTGGATCACGGGCCGGCGAGGAAGTGGTGCAGCTCTACATTCAACTTCAGGGGACCAGCATTGCGCAACCGGTGCGCGCGCTGAAGGGATTCAAGACGGTCCCTATAGCTCCCGGCGAAACCACAAAAGTAAAGTTTGAGTTAAAGCCGGAAGCATTTGCGATCTGGAACGGTCGCAATGAGTTCGCCGCCGAAGCGGCCAAGGTCAACGTCTGGATCAGCCCTGATTCCGCGCATGGTTCGGCGGCAGAAGCGGAAGTCCTGCCGTAGAAGGTGGTTTGACGCTCGCGCCGCAAAGGCACCAGAACGTTCGAGGGATGAAGTCCATGAAATTCTGCAACCGCACTCTTTCCGCGCCGGCGAATCTTCTTCTTTTTTCGCTTGGAGTGGTTTGGTTCACCACGGCCGCGTGGGGCAATACAGAATATTATCGCCACGTGGTCTTCGACAACAGCCTGACGCCCGATGCTTACTTCTACAGCCACGGCATGGCCAACGGGTCGAGTTTTCTGGAGTTGAAAGATCGTCGGCTCCCGGTCGAGACGAAGACGTTTCTGACGCCGCCGAATGCGCTCCGCTTGCAGTGGCAGTCGCAGCCGGGAGGAGGTTGGGAAGCGGAAGTCCGGGTAGATGGCTACCGCAATCGCTTCCCTGAACTTAAGGGGCGTAATCTCTACTTCTGGTGTTTTGCCCCGGAGGCGATTGCGGCGGACGATCTTCCGATGCTCGTGCTCTCCAACACGAGCCAGGGACTACAGGTCGCCGAATTCCCCGGCGCCTTTAGCGAGCCTCTGCGGCTGGGAACGATCGCCGGAGACATCCCGGCTGGAAAGTGGATTCAGGTGCGAATTCCCCTGTCTGATTTTCGTACCGGCTCGATTTATGAATTTCGTCCGGAGTATTTGCAGAACATTATTTTTCATCAGGGCCGCGCCGACGGCGCGCGCCACACCCTGATCATCGATGAAATTCGAGTGGGTGACGACCCGCCTGTGGGCGCTGCGCCTTTCCCGCCCGCTCCTGACAATGTCCGCGCCATCGGCTACGACCGGCATGTAGAGGTGCGCTGGGACCCGGTGAACACTCCCACGCTCGGTCGCTACGTGATCTATCGCTCCCTCGACGGCAAGAACTTCGAACCGGTGGGCATTCAACTTCCGGGGACGAATCGTTACTCGGACTTTCTGGGAAAGTCGGGAGTCACGGCGCAATACAAAGTGGCTGCCTCCGACTGGCAGTATCGAACGTCTTCCATCTCGAGGGCGTCCAGCGCCTCGACCCGCGAATTCAGCGACAATGAACTGCTGACGATGCTGCAGGAAGCCTGCTTCCACTACTACTGGGAAGGCGCTGATCCGCACTCGGGGATGACCCGGGAAAATATTCCTGGCGACGACCGAATCGTAGCGACCGGCGCAAGTGGCATGGGGATTGCTGCGCTGATCGTGGGCGTGGATCGCGGTTTCATCACGCGCGCCCAGGGAATCGAACGCCTCACGAGGATCGTAAACTTTCTCGAACATGCACAGCGCTACCACGGCGCATGGTCGCACTACATGGACGGGACCACTGGCAAGACGATGCCCGTGTTTGGCATGTTCGATAACGGGGGCGATCTGGTCGAAACTTCATTCCTGATGGAAGGGTTGCTCGCCGCTCGCCAGTATTTCCGCGGCCCCAGCGAGGCTGAGGCCGATCTTTACCGGCGGATCTCACAACTCTGGGAAACAGTCGAATGGGACTGGTATCGCGGCCCGCAACCAGGCGACTTCATCTATTGGCACTGGTCCGCCGAATGGGGCTGGCAGATCCAACACCCGCTGATCGGATTCAACGAAGTCATGATTACGTATCTGCTGGCGATGTCATCGCCGACGCACGGCGTTCCCGCGGAGATGTACTATTCCGGCTGGGCCGGACAATCGCAGCGCGCAATCAGCTATCGCGAAGGCTGGTCGGGCAGCACGGACGGGGATCACTACGGCAACGGGCACACGTATTCCATGATCAAACTCGACGTCGGCGGCGGCAGCGGTGGCCCGCTGTTCTTCACGCACTACTCATTTTTCGGCTTCGATCCGCACAGTCTGCACGACCGGTACACGTCCTCTTATTTCGAGAACAACCGCAACCTCGCGCTCATCAATCGTGCCTATTGCATCGCCAATCCCAAACACTTCCAGGGTTACGGTCCCGATGCCTGGGGCCTGACTGCAAGCGACGGGCCCGAAGGCTACGTGCCCCACGCACCCGACGAGAACAGCGATCGTGGGACGCTAACGCCGACAGGCGCACTCGCGTCTTTTCCGTATACACCGGAAGCCTCGCTGGCGGCATTCAAGCACTACTACCGCGACTTGGGAGCCCAACTCTGGGACATCTATGGCCCGCGCGATGCCTACAACCCCGGACAAAACTGGATTTCGCCGATCTATATGGGGCTGAACCAGGCCCCAATCGTAGTGATGATTGAGAACGGCCGCACGGGTTTGGTGTGGAA
>JADGNP010000679.1 GCA_017883425.1 Candidatus Sulfotelmatobacter sp.
TTGCCCGCGGCAAAGATGGCCGGCGCCGGTTCCGGCAGAAAATATCCATCCACGTCGGGACCGAAATCAAAGCCTTTCGATTGCGGCGGCGCGAAGGCATCGAGCAGTTTCTGCGCCGGAACGGCCCGCAACTCGGCCAGCGTACTCACTCCCAGTTTCGAGCTGACGGCCTTTGGGTCCTGCTCTTCCCGCACCGACCGGGGCTCGAACGACAGACCTCCGCTGAAGAACGCTCCGCCGCTCTCTCCAATTGCTTTCTGGAATAAACCCTTGGCGAGGGGCGAGGCCATCTGCGCGCTGACCGAAAATGATCCCGCGCTTTCCCCGAAGATGGTTACATTTCCCGGATCGCCGCCGAACGCCGCAATGTTGTCATGCACCCAATGCAAAGCGGCCACCTGATCGAGCAAGCCATAATTGCCAGCGGCATTGCGCCCAGACTCCTTCGCCAGTTCCGGATGCACAAGAAATCCGAAAATGCCCAGGCGGTAGTTCATCGAAACCACGATCACGCCCTGCTGCGCCAGGGTTGTTCCATCCTGCCGCGCCTCTGAAGTTGAGCCCGCGGCGAATCCTCCGCCATAAATCCAAACCATTACTGGCAGCTTAGCGCCGGAGGTTTTGGCGGGGACCCACACGTTCAGAGACAAGCAGTCCTCGCTGCCAGCGGCATCGCGAAAGTTCATGTCGTCAAACACTTGTCCCTGCATGCAATGCGCGCCGAACTCCGTGGCCTTGCGCACGCCGGTCCATTTTGCCGCGGCGGCAGGCGGCTTCCAGCGCAGGTCGCCCACCGGCGGTGCGGCGTACGGGATGCCAAGAAAAGCGTGGACCGCCCCGTCTTCCTTGCCCTCTACTATGCCTGAGTCAGTTTTCACTTGTGGCGCCGACGACGCTCCAAACAAGGCCAGCGGCACGGCCAGCATTGCCCACCCAACCAGCGACCTGCGGACGATCTTCGCGTTCATGCGCTTTCCCTCAACCTGATATGAGAACATCGAATTGTAACGGAAAAAATTGTAGAATGAGATCGCCGCTCTCTCGCAAATCCTCTGTCGAGAATCTACAATCATGGGGATGACTTCCGTACCGCTCCGCCCGCCCAATGCCTTCATCCGTCAACTCCCCAAGGCGGAACTGCACGTGCACCTCGAGGGCGCGGTCGAGCCCGCTACGCTGCTCGAACTCCGCAAACTCCACGGCGACCACGCCACACTCGCCGAGGTCGAGGCCCTCTACGGCTACACCGACTACCAGAGTTTCCTGATGGCCTTCAAGGCAGTCAGTGCGCACCTGCGCGGACCGGATGACTACGAACTCATCACGTACCGCCTCATGCAGCGGCTGAAAGAAGAGACCGTGCTGCACGCGGAAGTCTTTGTTGCGGTCGGAGTTTGCCTCTACCGCAAGCAGGATTTCGCCGCGATCTTCGAAGGTCTCGAGCGCGGACGCGCCCGCGGTGCGCGCGATTTCGGCGTGTCACTGCTATGGCTCTTCGACGCCACCCGCCACTTCGGAGTCGAGGAAGCGCAAAAGGTTTTCGAGTTCGCGGCACGTTACCGGGACCGCCATGTCGTCGGCGTCGGCATTGGCGGCGACGAACAGAAGGCCCCGCCGGAACTCTTTCGCGGCGTTTACGCGTACGCCGCCGATCATGGCTTGCGCCTGACAGCGCACGCCGGCGAGACGGGCCCGCCGGAATCCATATGGGGAGCGCTCAACCTGCACGCTGAGCGGATTGGCCACGGCTTCACTGCCAGCCAGGACGCTGACCTGATCGAAGAACTCGCCCAGCGCCAGATTCCGGTCGAGGTCTGCATCACCAGTAACCTCCGAACCGGGGTGTGCAAGTCGATCGCTGAGCATCCTACGAAGAACTATTTCGACCAGGGAGTCATGATCACGCTCAACACCGACGACCCGGCCCTGTTCGGCACCACGCTTTCGCGTGAATACCAGCTTGCCCAGGAGACTTTCGGATTCACCGACGAGCACCTCCGCGAGTTAGCCCGCAACTCGTTCGAAGCGTCTTTCCTGCCCGCGGAAGAAAAGCTCGAACTCCTGAGCCTGTTTGACGCCGCTGCGGCCAGGTGACGGAGTGGCGGGATATGGAGAATTTTGAACCCAAAATCAACTTCCACAAGTCGTTCTTAACTGAGAACTGAGATGCCCGTCCGACCCATCCTCCAACTTGGTGACCCGCTACTGCGACAACGGGCCGCTCCGGTTAGAGATCCTGCGGCACGCGAGATCCACGATCTGATCGCCGATCTCGCCGACACGCTCACCCACTGGCGCTCCGCTACCGGCTATGGACGCGGCATTGCCGCTCCCCAACTCGGCGAATTGCGGCGCGTCATTTTTCTCAAACTTCCCGGGGCCGAACCTTGGCCGCTGATTAATCCGGAAATCATCGAACGCAGCGAAGAAAGAATCATTGTCTGGGACGCCTGCCTGAGCTTCCTCTCGATCTGCATGCAGGTGGAACGCCATCGCCAAGTGACTGTCCGCTATCAGAATCTCAACGGCGAGACCGTCGAATTCGGAGCGGGAGACGACCGCAACCTCTCCGAACTCCTGCAGCATGAAATCGACCACCTGGATGGTGTTCTCGCCATCGACCGCGTCGTCGATGTCAAAACCATCTGCACCCGCGAAGAATTCGAAAAGCGATATCGCGACGCGAGCCCTTACGCGGTC
>JADGNP010000188.1 GCA_017883425.1 Candidatus Sulfotelmatobacter sp.
CCAGGAGAATCCGCCCGCATCAGCGACTCCCCCACCAGAAACGCGTCATACCCCGCCGCCCGCAACCGCGTCACATCCTCGGCAGAATGAATCCCGCTCTCCGCCACTCGCACCACGTTCGCCGGAATCTTCTCCGCCAGCCGGAATGCCGTCTCCAGATCCACCTTAAACGTCCGCAGATCGCGCGTATTCACTCCAATCAAATCGCAGCCCGCATCCAACGCTCGCTGCAGCTCGTCCCCATCATGCACCTCACACAAGACATCCAGCCCGCGCTGCCGCGCCCCGGCCGCGAGCGTACCCAACTCCTCCGCAGACAGCGCCGCCACAATCAGCAGCACCGCGTCAGCGCAATTCGCCCGCGCTTCCACCAACTGAAATCCATCGACAATAAAATCCTTGCGCAAGCACGGAAGCTTCACCGCCCCCGAAGCCTCCCGCAAATTCCCCAGCGACCCCTGAAAGAATTCCTCATCCGTCAATACTGAAAGCGCCGCTGCCCCCGCAGCCTCGAGTTCCCGCGCCAATTCCGCCGGACGAAACTCCGCCCGAATCAACCCCTTCGACGGCGACGCCTTCTTCAGCTCCGCAATCACCGCCACGCCCTCGCGGCTCTTCGACTCCAGCGCCCGCCGAAACCCGCGCGGCACATGCCGTTCCGCCCGCCGCTCAAGTTCCCGCAAGTCGGCCCCGCGCCGGGTGTCCGCCACCCGCGCCCGCGTAGCCGCAACGATCCGGTCGAGCACCGTAGCCATAAAGAATCTTTTGATTATAAGGGACTCATGCCGCAAGGCGCGAAACGCGCCGACGCCGCGTGGTGGCTCAATTTCACGGGCTTTACCACGAAAACACGAAGTCACACAAAGGAAAGACTTACAAGATCAAGCCCTTCGTGATACTTCGTGTCCTTCGCGGTTCGTGGTCTTTCTCTTCCAGCGTCAAACTGATCCACACGCGACGCCGCCACCTGTCCGTCCGCGTCCAGTCTCAGGGCCGGAACGAATACGTGTACTTGATCACGAACCGGTTTTCATAAAACTGCGCCGGATTCGCCGCTGCCAGGCTCGCAAATTTCTGTCCCGCCGTATAAATCACATATAGGTCGCTGTCGGGACGATAGTTCCACCGCAGCCGGATGTTCGCGCTGGCTGCCTGCGGGTCTGCCGTATTCATCTGCAGAATTGTAGACAGAGACAGGAAGCGCGAAAACGCATAGTCGGTTTCCAGCGCACCAAACACCACCGAAAAGTTGGCGGCCTGTGGCATACTGTTCGGGTTCCCATCGGTAACCAGAAGGTGGAATCGATTCCACTGCTCGCTGAGGCTGAAGGCCAGGCGCTGGTTCGCACGATAGGTAGCCCGAACCCGCGCCTCATTCAGCGTTCCGTTGTAGTATCCTCCGAACCTTTCATAGAAACTCACGGTTGCCTTCCGATCCATCGCCGAACCATAAGTGAACTGGTGGCGGGCCCAGTTATACACGCCAACCGGAATGAACAGATTCTTGTAGATATTGAAGGGAGTGCTCAGGCGCTGCGCCAACGCATCTACGATGTCATCATCGGTGTAAGACCCATTGTGAAATTCCGCGCGAAACGTCGCCTGCCATTCCTGCGTTTGCACCAGGCCGTGCGTATCGGGCGCGTGCAGAATGAAACTCTCGAAATTCAATTCGCGCACTCCCCCTACTTGCGGTCGAGTCTTGAAATTTGCATCGGCAAAATCACACACGCAGTCGGTCCGCTCCAGAAAGCCAACCTGCGGGTTAAAGTTCGGACCGATCTTGCGATGCTCGGCATAAAGATCCAGCCAGTTGGATTTGTAGATGAGCCCCGCGCCTAGATTGGTCTGCCCCCCGTGGCAGTCCGTAGAATTCTCCGCGCACAACGTGTACCCGGGAGTGCGCGTCTGCGCCGCGAACCCGCTCAGAGTCAGGTTCTTAAAGAGCACCAGCTTCCCGTCTACGCCCTCCGCCTGGTTGAAGTTTCCTGCCGGGTTCCCGAACCGCTTGTCAATTCCCATCGCCCCGATATACGATCCACTGCTTCCCAGCGACCGCTTCACGCGCACCACCGCATAGTTCGCATAAGGATTCGGCCCGGAAGATCTCGTATCCACATCCATCACTCCCACTTCGAATCCGCCCAGGGATCCGGTCACTCTTGCCCCGCCATTGATGGGCACTTCCTGTCCCGTCACCGGATCGATTCCGATTTGCCGGCTGAAAAAAAGCTGATCTCCGCTTTCAAGGCTCAACGGAAACGAGAACACGCTGGCATTCTCCAGAAAGAACTGCCGCTTCTCTGGAAAGAACAGCTTGTAGGGCGTCAGGTTGAACTGCTGCACATCCACATCGCTGTCCGCGAAATCGGTGTTCCCGGTCAGATTCGCCACCAGGTTGGAACGAATTCCGAATTTGATGTCCAGACCGCCCGTATAAAGCGCACTCGTTCCAGGCTGCAGCCCGCTACCCTGCGCGCTCGCAGGAAGATGGCTGAAGCCCGCCAACCCGTAGGGTTTCACAATAAAGAGCCGCCCACTGCCGATGTCGGTGATCCCGTCCAACTCCCCCGCCTCGCTGATCTTTGACACCCCGAAAGAACGCCTCCACCCGCTCCGCAGATCCTCTTCATTTTTTCGGCGAATGAAGCGTTTGAAGTTGATCCCCCAAACCACGTCGCTGGACTTCATGAAGTTCAGCGTCGAGAAGGGAATCTCGACGGTTGCCGTCCACCCTCCTTCGCCGATACGCGCCTCCGAAGTCCAAACCCCATCCCATCCCGGATCGCCGTCCTGCGTGTTATCCATCTGCGGCTCGTCGGTCAACAAACCGTCGCGCTGCGTGCCCAGGGGATTGATCTGGAACACGTATGCATTCCGGCGGTCCCGTCGCGAGTCGATCACCATCTCAAAGTAGTCGTCGAATTCCTGGCTCACATCCCGCCGTAGTTGCGTGGCCACGACTCCGTGCGGCGTCGCATCGCGACACACGATTCCGAAGTACACTTCATTGCGCGTGAACAACACTCGCACTTCCGTCCGCTCGGTCGCGGGCTGTCCTTCATAAGGCTCCCGCTGCCGAAAATCTGTGATGGGCGAGGCTTGCTGCCAGATCGGATCGTTGAGAGTGCCATCCATCCGGGGTGCGCGTTCCACTCGCACGGCGCGCGCCACGCGAGCGCCTTCCTCCGCCGGAAGCTGCGGCCCCAATGGCCGGTTCTGCGCCTCCCCGGTCTCCCTGCCTGCGCCCATCAGGAAGAGAACCAGGACCGCGACAAGTCTGCCGACACGCCTCCGCGCTGCATCCTTCAACAGGGTTCCCCGAGCACTACAAACACTGCTACCAAACGAACCTGAAGTGTTCCTGAAAATTATCCGAGGCCAGGGTGCCCCACCCTTCTCGCGTCTTTTGCGAGAGGGTGGGGATTCTGACTTCTGACTTCTGACTTCTGACTTCTGACTTCTGACGACGTCCCTACTCCATCCCCAGCGAAGCCCTCCCCGACTTCCCATACTCCCACGCCTTCTCCAGCACCCGCGCTTCGTCGACCGTCAGCAGTTTCCGCTCCCGCATCACCACCCGCCCGCCAATCACCACCGTCTCCACATCGCTTCCCTTCAGCGAATACGCAATCTGCGCATATATGTCATATATCGGCACCGCATTCGGTTCATCCAAACTAATCAGACCAGGTCCGCCTTCTTCCCCGCCTCCAATGACCCAATCTCCTTCTCCATGTGCAGCCGGGTGCCTCATCCTAGTCTCGCCGTTCTTTGGCGAGACTAGGATGGAGATTTTGATTTCACGATCTCACCTTGCACCCTCTACTCCCGCCACTCTCTTTAAATAGAACCTGAAGAAGTCCTCCGCATTCGAATCCAGACAAACCTGCGCGTTCGCCGCGCCCGGCTCCTCTCGCGTGAATCCCTTCTCGTCCACGCGAATGCGCATCGCCTGCACCGGACACAACTCCGGACGCAACACAAACGCAATCGTCATCGGATCAAATAACGTCGGCGTCTCCTGTCCCCACAAGTGATACAGCACCGTCAGTTGGTCCGAAACCGCCGTCCCCTGGCTGAACAAGAACGCCCGCTTCACCTCATCCATCTTCAACTGCGTCGAATCCAGCGGCATCACAAACAGCGGAACCCCCGCCGAAAATAACTTCTGTGCCGAAACCACATCATTCAAAATATTCCACTCCGGCATAGGCGCAACCGGCGCCGTATATCCCAAATCCCCATATCCCCGCCGGATCGACCCGCCCATCAGCACCACCCGCTTCAACTTCCGGAACGTCGCCGCATCTTTATCGATCGCCGCTCCCACATTCATCAGCGGACCAATCGCAATCAGCGTAATCTCCCCGGGATACTTTCGAATCTGCTCCAGCAAGAACTCCACCGCATCCGCATGTGAGCCCTTCGCAAAATGTCCACCATCCCCATACCGCCGCTGCGACATCGGGTTCTTTGTCGCCGTCGCCTTCCCCGCCAGCACCGGAATCTCCGCCTGCCCCACTTCTCCCAAAAACCGGTCCGCAATCTTCGCCCGTGCCTCGGTATCGCCAAACGTCGTCATCACCCCCAGAATCTGCAGCTCCGGACTCCGCACCGCCAGCGCCAGCGCAAACGCATCGTCCACATCGTCACCAATATCGGTATCAATAATGATCTTCTCCGGTGCGTGCGCCGCATTCTGTGCCCAGCTCATCCCGGCCCAAACGCACATCGCCAGCCCAATCACGCATCGCAAAACCGCGCCACATCCGCCGCTATTCATCGCTACTCCTAAGCTCCCAGTCTCGCTTTCGACTGAGCCGACCACGATAGCTGAAATCGAGCCCTCGCGAAAGCGCCGGTAAGATGGGTGCCCCACCCTTCTCGCGTCCTTTGCGAGAGGGTGGGGATTTTGACTCTCTGTCCGCCGCACAAACAATCCGCGAGCTTCCGAATGTCGAGAACCCGCGACACGCGTGTTCTCCCGCCCACATCGTGTCCCGCGCCCCACGCGGTGTTTCGGCGCTCACCCCTCTAACCCCCGCCAAATCAACGCACGCTCCCTTGGAGCCCCCCGTGCAATTCCCAAGGTGCCGCTCGTCGGCAGGAGGCAACCAACCATGACCCGTATCAACGCATTTCGCAACATCGCAGAAACCCGTTCCCTAGCGTGGGGTAAACAAGTAAAGACCTGGGGCAAGAACACCGGCGCGCTCGTCTTCGCCGCCGTGCTGATCGTCTGCTCCGTAACCGTCGGCTGCTCCAGCGACAATCCAAAGACCGTAAGCTCCAACAACCAGATCCCCGTCACGCAGAACCCGATCCAACCATCGCCCACGCCCGCACCAGCCGTGCAGGCCGCGACCAAGCCCGCTCCCAGGAGAGTCGTCTCCAGGAAACCCGCAACTGTGAACTACACCGACAAAACCTACGGCCTGACTTTTGAATATCCGCGCCGCTACGCCATTGAAACCGGCAGCGCCGCCACCGATCTGCTGGCCTCCAATCCCATCCCCATGAACTTCGTGCAGCCCGGCGGAGTCGCCCTCGCCGCCGTCGAGTTGCCCGAGACCAGCTTCGCCAACACCGACTTCTCGTCCGCATTCTTCAACGTGAGCATCAACAAATCTCTCACCGCCGATCAATGCACCGAGTTCGCCGTGCCGCAGCCCAAGGTCGTGACGCCCGCTCCCTCTACCGAGTCGGCGTCCACGCAATCGGCCTCAGCCCAGCCCGAGCCCAACCCGAGTTCCAAGCTGATGCTCGGCGACCTCGAGCTCCGCGCCACCGAAGCCGTGTCCGGTGAGGGAACTCGCCAGAGCGACTCGAAGTACTTCCATGTCTTCCAGAATGGAGCCTGCTACGAGTTCGCCCTGAACGTCACCACCGTCGCCTCCGAGGACGGTGTCATGAAGCACGTCGACCGCGACAAGGTCTTCGATCGCCTGGAAAAAATCCTGGCCACAGTGAAGATCAATCCGGTATCGGCGCCCGAAGTAACCGCCGAAGCCCCGGCTCCCACGCCCGCCGAAACCCCGGCGCAGTAAGTTGTGGGGCGGACACTCTTGTCCGCCAGGGTGCCCCACCCTTCTCGCGTTCTTTGCGAGAGGGTGGGGATTTTGAAGTCCAAAGATTTTGAATTCCAGAGAATCGGCGGGTGCCCCATCTTTGCCGCGTTCTTTGCGGCAAAGGTGGGGTTTTGAATTCCAAAGACTCTGAAATTCCAGAGAATGCGAGATCCGCCATGCCCCTCATCCCGAGCCCCTTTCCAGCAACCGCCCTCAAAGCCCTAACCCGCTCCGTCCTGTTTTCCCTGGGCATGGATCACGTTCTCATCGACTTCCTCGCACACGCCGCTGCCGGAGCCGCCACCGTCCTGCTCGCGATCCTCTTCGTCGCCATCCGCGTCCCGCGCCGCTCCCCGCGAGCAATCCGCCGCCCCCACCCCTAGCCGGGTCCACCTTCTTCCTTCCCCCGAATTCCCGATTCGGCAACTCCCAAATCGACCTTCCGCACCCCTAACCTCCGTCCCACATCAAGCCCCACCCTCCTCATGCCGATCTACTATCCAGAGGACAAGCGCGCCTTGAATCCCGTCGATATCCTTCCCGAAACCGAATCAAGCCCGGAACTGCAAACTCTTCCCTGCGGTCGCATCTGCGACGATCACATGCGGGAAGCGCTCCTTATCCAGTCCTCTCTCATCCCCACCGCACCCCTCCGCGACTCCTCCGTTGAAATCGCTTTCCGCTTCACTCCCTTCTTCGAGGTTGGGGGCGACTTCGTCGACTTCTTCCGCCTGCCCGATGGCCTGATCGGCCTCTACCTCGGCGATGTTGTCGGCAAGGGATTACCAGCCACCATGTACGGCGCCCTCGTCATGGGCACGCTGCGCGGCATTCACAAATCCGGCACCGACACCGACAGTGTCCTTTCCCTTCTGAACCGGCGTCTGTTGCAGCGCCCCCTCCCTGGCCGCTTTTGCTCGACCCTCTACGCCGTCTTCGACCCTCCCACGCGCACCCTGGCCTTTTCCAACGCCGGCCTGCCCTTCCCGCTCCACGCCTCCGCCACCACCTGCCAACCGCTCGGTCAAGGCGGAATCCCTTCCGGCATGCTCCCCACCGCCACCTACGACCAGCACATCGTCCAACTCTCTCCCGGAGACTCCGTCCTGTTCGCCACCGACGGCCTCCACGAATCGCGCAATCCCGAAGGAATCGAGTTCTGCTCCACCCGCTTGCCCGAACTCTGGGCCCAATGCCAGTCCAAGTCCGCCGCCGAATCCCTGGATCACCTCTTCGACGGCCTGCACGCCTTCTCTAACGGCGCCCTTCCCCACGACGACATCACCGCCGTAGTCCTGAAAGTGCTCCCTTAACCAAAGTGTAGGGCAGTACCGCATCCCTGTTGGGGAGGACCGTTGATCCCGGCCGATCAGTGGGTGCCCCATCTTTGCCGCGTTCTTTGCGGCAAAGGTGGGGATTTTGACTTCTCTTCGACATCTTGCCCGAATGAGAAAATGAACGGCCCCCCTCCCCCTCGATCTATTGGAATGTGAGACTTAGCGGAATTTCTAGATTTAGTCTTAGGGCTGCAGTAGCTTAGGGGCAAAATCTTGAGTCGCAAGGACTTAGCCCTCGACTCAGCATTCTTCTTTGCTACGCAACGAGTATGAGATTCTCGGAAATCTCGGTCAAGGTTGGATGAACATCGCGGGGACGTGGAAAAAGAGTGGGAGCGGAGTCGTGGCGTGGCGGAGTCGCTGTTCCTGTGTAGGGGCTGATGCAGTGCTCTTTGTGGAGCATGCTAGAATGCGGCGCATGCCGACGGTGGTTGCGGTCCGGCCCATATCGATTCTATTTCTACAGTCACGAACCGAGCGAACCACCTCACATCCACGTCGATCGCGACGATGCGTCGGCGAAGTTCTGGCTCGATCCGGTGCAACTGGCGGCTAACTTCGGATTTCGCGCCCATGAACTTCGCACGATACAATTATTGGTGCTCGAATACAGGACAAAGCTCTTGGAGGCTTGGAATGAGTTCTTCGGCAGCGACGGCGGATGAGAGAGTCCTGGATGTTGTATTCAGTGATGACGCATTGAGCGTGTCGCTGCGCGACGGACGTACGATCACTGTGCCACTGGTGTGGTATCCGCGGCTACTCGATGCCACACCCACCCAGCGCAAGAACTGGAAGATTGCCGGCGGAGGCTATGGCATCCACTGGCCGGACCTCGACGAAGACCTCAGCACCGCAGGCTTGTTGCGTGGCGCACCAGCGCCCAAAACCCAAGCTCGCACCAGGTAATTGCAACCCGAAGTCAAGAAAACCCACCCTTGCAAAGAACGCAAGGATGGGGCACCCAGATTTTTTGTCGCTCAAAGGTGGGCTGCCCGCCCTATGAGAATTACGATAGTAAGTGGGCCAGCCCCCTGAATCCTTGAAGCACTAAAAGAATAAGCTGCTTATTTTCAACTGCTAACACAAAGCAATATGTCAACCGTTCAACGGAGAAACAAATCGTGAAACATACCTATTCCCGCAGAACTTTCCTTCACACCTCGGTTATCGCGGGAGCCGCTCTCGCTACACAACGACATCTCCTCGCGTCTACGCCCACCGTCGCGGCTACGCTGCCCGGAAAACCCGCCTTCCCGGTTGCGGACTATCACGTCCACCTGAGCCCCACGCTGTCGATCGAGCAGGCGATCCAACTAGGAAAAGACCGGCAGGTGCAGATCGGCATCGTCGAGCATCCGGGCCCAAGCTACCCCATTAACACTGACGCCGACCTCAAGCAGTACATCGATGGCTTACGCAAGTATCCCGTCCGCATCGGCCTGCAACCGGTGTATCCGGGCTGGTCGAAAAGCTTCTCGAAAAGCCTTCTGGATGAATTGGACTACGTCCTAATGGACGCGCTCACCTTGCCGAACCCCGACGGCACCTGGCTGGCGATCTGGCAAATCGACACCCACGTCGACGACGAAGAAGCCTTCATGACTCGCTACATGCAGTTCATCGAGCAAGTGCTGACCACCGAGCCCATCGACATCTTCGCCTGGCCGACCTTTCTCCCGGTTCCGATCGCACGCCAGTACAGCCAGCTCTGGACGCGGCCGCGCATCGATCGCATCATCGATCTAGCCAAAGCAAGAAAGATCGCAATCGAAATCAACGAAGTGGCGCACGTCCCCGACGAAAACTTCATTGCCCTGGC
>JADGNP010000189.1 GCA_017883425.1 Candidatus Sulfotelmatobacter sp.
TTGCCCCGTGCCGATGGTCACAGCTTACGCCTCGTGCCGTTCTGTGGCAGGGATAGCGGCTAGGTTGAAGTCCTCGGAGTGCTTCACCTTAACGTGTGTGCGAAACGCGTCGTAGAGCATTTCACTGGTTTGTCCCTCAGTACTCGGTCCGTCGGTCACGGCCTTTTCGACGCAGATGATCTCACGGCACTCAGAGCACCGGCCGAAGAGATGACTGGCGCGATCCATTTCGTCCCTTGGCCCAAGCCAACCCGTGGCGGTCAATTCTGGCTTTTTCATATCCTCAGTTTCCCACAGGCTGGACGGCTTGGCTACCCCTGCGGAAATCAGAATGACTGCACGACCGAGCGGCGAGAGGGCAAGTCTCACGAAGGTCTCCGGCCGTTGACAGTCCATTCTGCGGTGCACTACACTGTAGTGCATGAAGACCGAGGTCTATAGCTGGCGGCTTTCCGCGGACAAAAAGGCCGAACTCGAGGAAGAAGCCCGCCGGGAAGGCACGTCCATGTCGGCCTTGCTGGACCGGGTCACCGCCGAGTGGCTCAGCGAGCGGCGCAACGGCCATGGCGATGACGAGGCCGAGCAGGCTGCCCTGCACAAGCGGGTGATGGCAACCGTGGGCACGATCCGAAGCGGAGATCCGACCCGCTCGCAACGAACCAGCGAACTCGTCCGGGAAATCATTCGTCGAAAGCACGTCAAGGAGTCGAATGCCCACCGCCGCCGGACTGATTGACACCGGCGCTATTCTGGCGATCGTTGAAACTGGCGACTTCTGGCACTCCGCTTGCCTTGAGGCTCTGCAATCCCTTCGCCTGCCGCTGCTCACTACCGAAGCGGTGCTCACCGAAACGTTCCATTTGACTGGTACGAATGCGCATAACATCCAGAAGGCTTGGAGGTTCGTCCGCTCCGGTGCGCTCTCGGTTCATCCCATGCTCGGTTCTGACTTGCCCGAACTGCACGGACTGATGACGAAGTACGCCGACCGCCCCATGGACTTCGCCGACGCCACGCTGGTTCACTTGGCTGCCCGTGAGTCGATCAGTTTGATCTTGACGGTGGATCACAGTGATTTTGAGACCTACCGACTTCCAGGGCGCAAGAAGTTCACCATCCTACCAATCCGCCCGAGAAGCTAGAGCCTGCGAATGTCGATGATGAGGCGGCTGCCGCATCAGACAACTCATCCCAACCGACCGCCCGGATTTTCCCATTTCCGGAAAGCTGTTCGTTTTCCAGATGTTTAAAAAAAGTCTTAAACAAAACATTCAACCTCCGTTATCATGCCTACTATTTTGACTAGTAGTCACATTGAAAAGCGCTACCGAAATGCGTGTTACTGGCAGGAAAAAGCGCTGCGTCGTCGTGAACAAGCAATAAGGATCTCATTCGGAAGCCCAGGAGGAAGATATGTCGACACCAACCCCTGTTACCGCTCGGCGCCTCGCGCTGGCGGTGATGTTGTCGCTGACCGTTTCTCTATTTGCTCAGTCCGGCCCCACCACCGTGCGCCGCGATGTTCATCACGACATTTCCCCGCCACTCTCGGAGATGATCAGGTACGCTCCTCCACCGTCGCTCGAGCGGCGGCCGGTCGAGCCCATGAAACTAATCCCTCTTCCTCCTGGACTTACGCAGACAGGGGAAGATCCAGTGATGCAAGTGGGCACCGTAGCTCCGCCAACGCCTCCAGTGACGCAGAGTTTTGAGGGTCTGGGCAATGGACAGTACGGCTTCAGCGTCACCGGCGCTCCGCCCGATACCGAAGGCACCGTCGGAGCTACGCAATACGTGCAGTGGGTGAATACTTCGTTCGCAGTCTTTAACAAATCCACCGGCGCTCTGATCGCGGGACCAACCGCCGGGAACACGCTGTGGTCTGGATTCGGCGGGGGATGCCAGACGAACAACGACGGCGACCCGATCGTCCTGTACGACAAGATTGCCAATCGCTGGATCTTCAGCCAATTCTCGGTTTCGACCACGCCGTATTTGCAGTGCGTTGCGGTATCCACCACTTCCGACGCCACTGGAACCTACAACCGCTACTCGTTCCAGTACTCGAACTTCGACGATTATCCGAAGATGGGCGTGTGGCCGGACGCGTACTACGAAACGTTCAACATGTTCGCCGGCGGTACCACGTTTGTGGGCGCCGACGCTTGCGCCTACAACCGCAACGCGATGTTGGCGGGCACTACGGCGACCCAAGTCTGCTTCCAGCAGGGAACTTCCGTTGGCGGGCTGCTGCCTTCCGATTTCGACGGTACGACGGTTCCTCCCGCCGGCTCGCCGAACTACATGATGTATTTCGGCACGAACAACTTGAACCTGTACAAATTCCACGTGGACTTTGTCAATACAGCGAACTCCACGTTCACGGGGCCAACCATTATTAACGTGGCCGCGTTCAGCGCGCTCTGCGGCGGCGGTACTTGCGTTCCGCAACCCAGCACGACGCAGAAGCTCGACTCCCTCGCGGACCGGCTCATGTACCGTTTGGCCTACCGCAACTTCGGGACGCACGAGTCGTTAGTGGTGAACCACTCGGTGGTTGCTGGTTCCGGAGGCGGTGTCCGCTGGTACGAGATCCAGAATCCTTCCGGCACGCCCATCGTGGCGCAGCAGAGTACGTTCGCACCTGATTCCAACTACCGCTGGATGGGATCCATCGCCATGGACCAGGCCGGCGACATGGCCCTCGGCTACAGCGTTTCGAGCAGTTCCGTCTCACCGTCGGTACGCTTCGCCGGGCGCGTTCCCACGGACCCGGCCGGCACGCTGGAAGCGGAGGTCAGCATCGTCAGTGGAACCGGCTCGCAAACGGGAAGCCTCTCCCGCTGGGGCGACTACAGCGCTATGCAAGTCGATCCCGTCGACGACTGTACCTTTTGGTTTACCGAAGAGTACATGAAGACGACCGGCAGCTTTAACTGGAACACCCGCATCGCGAATTTCAAATTTCCCGGGTGCGGCACGACGGGGACACCGGATTTCTCCGTCGGTGCTTCGCCGAGTGCGCTCACCATCACGCAAGGTTCGAACGGAACCAGCACCATCACGGTCACGAGCCTGAATGGCTTCAACTCGGCGACGACGCTCAGCGCTTCGGGCTTGCCCAGCGGCGTAACTGCGTCGTTCTCGCCAAATCCCGTGACTCCGCCCGCAAACGGCAGCGCCACCTCAACGCTGACGCTGACCGCTTCATCGACTGCGACTACGGGCACGGCCACGGTGACCATTACCGGAACATCGGGCTCCACAACTCACACCACCACAATCGCTCTGACCGTGAACGCGGCCGCGCAGCCTAATTTTACGATCGGCGCATCGCCGTCGTCGGTGACGGTTACTCAAGGCGGCAATGGAACCAGCACCATCACCATTACCAGCCAGAACAGTTTCAACTCCGCGACCACACTGAGCGCGACAGGTCTGCCCAGCGGCGTCACGGCAGCTTTCTCCAGCAACCCTGTTACTCCTCCGGCCAATGGCAGCGCGACTTCTACGCTCACGCTGACCGCCTCTGCCACGGCCACTACTGGAGCGGCCACGGTCACAGTAACCGGAACGTCCGGCTCGCTCACGCACAGCACAACCATCGCGCTCACCGTGAATTCATCCGTCGGATTGCAGACTGCGGTCTACGATTCCACACTGAAAGCTCCGAAGTGCGTGAATGCAACCTCGGGATGCGACTCGGGTCCGTCTCTGCTGCTCGGCCGCGATACTTTGTCTGGCGGCGCCGAACCCAATCAACCTAACACCATCAACAGCGCCTGCGCCGATGGCACCTCGGGAACCTACCACTCCGATGAGTCCAACGACCGCCTCGTGGTCGCTACGACCGACGGCAGCACTCTCGCCGCCGGCAAGACGGTAAAGGTCAGTGCCACGGTCTGGGCTTACAGCTCGTTTACCTCGGACCACCTCGACCTCTACTACGCCGCCAACGCGAGCAGCCCCACCTGGGTGCTGATCGGAACCATCACTCCCACTGCAGCCGGAGCGCAAACGCTCTCGGCGAACTACACATTGCCCAGCGGCAGCCTGCAGGCGGTGCGCGCGCAGTTCCGATATCAGGGAAGCGCGTCCTCCTGCACCACGGGTTCCTACAACGACCACGACGATCTCATCTTCGCCGTGGGCGCCGGAGCCGCAGGCTTTACGGTCTCGCCCTCGCCCAGCGCCGTCAGCGTGACGCAAGGCTCAACCGCGACCAGCACGATCACGGTCGCCAGCCAGAACGGATTCAATTCAGCCACGACGCTGAGTGTGTCCGGACTTCCCACGGGTGTGACGGCAGCCTTCTCCCCCAACCCCGTCACACCTCCGGCCAATGGCAGCGCGACCTCAACGCTAACCTTCACTGCGTCCTCGACCGCCACCACGGGCACCAGCACTGTAACCGTGACCGGCACGTCGGGCACGCTCACCGCCAGCTCGAACATCACGTTGACCGTGAGTTCATCCAGCGGAGCGCAAATCGCCGTCTTCGATACCACTCTGAAGGCGCCGAAGTGCGCGACCGTCGGCGTATCTTGTGACTCGGGGGCTTCGCTGCTCCTGGGCCGCGACACCATGTCCGGCGGCGCCGAGCCCAATCAACCCAACAACATCAACGGCTCCTGTTCGGACGGCACGTCCGGAACGTTCCACTCCGACGAGTCCAACGATCGCATCCTGGTGGCCTCCACCGGCGGCGGCGCGTTGACCCACGGTCAGACCGTGAAGGTCACCGCGACGGTATGGGCCTGGAGCACAGGCTCATCCGATGCACTGGACCTGTACTACGCAGCCAACGCCAACAGCCCGACTTGGGTCTTCATTGGAACCATCGTGCCTCCGGCGGGCGGAGCCCAGGCGCTGTCCGCGACGTATACGCTTCCCACCGGCGCCTTGCAGGCTGTCCGGGCAAACTTCCGCTATCAGGGAAGCGCGTCCTCGTGCAGCACGGGCGCTTATGACGATCACGACGACCTGATCTTCGCCGTGAACTAAACCGCAACTGAAGGAAGGATTGTCCCTCGGCGTCGCAATAAAATGCGACGCCGTTTTTTCTGCGGCGAAGACGTTTCATGTGGTGACCGCCGCCCTTCGACTGCGCTCTCAGGGCAGGCTCTCGGCTGTCCCGCTGGGGCAAAGCCGGGCGGCCCTTACAATGGGACTTGAACCGGAGCGGAGCCTGCCATCAAAACCGTCAATCTCAAGTCCGACATGCCGCAAGTCCACGAGGCCTTGCAGCGTCTCGACCGGGAACTGGCGTTCGCGCGCCAGGGGAGAATATCTTTGCTCAAGATCATCCACGGCTACGGCTCAACCGGGGCCGGAGGAGACATCCGCATTGCCGTGCAAAAGCGTTTGCACGATCTGGCCGAGGCCGGACAGATTCGCGGCTGCATTTTCGGAGAGAACTGGTCGAAGACTGACGACGCGACTTGGCGCCTGTTGCAGGCGCAGTCTGACTTGAAGAGCGACCCCGACCTGGGCCGCCGCAATCAAGGCATCACGGTTGTCTTACTCTGACCCGCCCGCTCAGGATCCCTGCGTCGCGGGAGGCAGGTCCGGCATTACGGGAGCGGGGTTAGGAGTCACTGCAACCGCAACTGGCTGCGGTTCAATCGGCTGCACCGGGACTACGGGAACCATCATCCGCTGCTGCCAGTACGACACCGTGACTCCACGCTGCCAGAAGCGCGGAATCAGCAGCAGGAAAAGAGTGAGCTGACTTACTAGAAACGCGCCTATTACGCTCGTGGAGGACACAAAATGCTCCCAACACCACAATCCTGCGACCAGAATAGCTGCCGCTACAATCGTGGCCACGACGTAGCTCCCCAGCAGACGTCCCAGGCTCCGAAACGTATGTCGGAATCCCGCGGCAATCGACTTGCGCACCGCCCGCTGATCGTTCAAGACAATGTCGGCCTCGGCTAGATCGAACCAGATGCGCAGCGTCGTCATCACCAGAAAAATCACGAACAGCACCGCCATCTGCACTTCAAACGACAGCAGTTCGTTGGTACTTTCTCCCGCTTTCTTCACTAGCGCGCCATTCATGCCGAACAAAACCCCGGCGACGATACCCATCACAATGCCAGCGACAATCATGAGACGAATAAAGCGCCACAGGTTTCGCCCGCAGGCGCGGAAGAAATCTTCGCGGGGCAGCCGGTAGGTCGAGGCGTATCCCTGAAACACTCCCGGCAGGAACAGCGCGGTCGCGACCATGAACAGCAGGGCAAAAAACATTGCTGGCCCTCTGGAAGCCATGGTCGGTCCAAACTCCGGACGCGCAAACATCTCGATGAGTACGCCTAGCGAAAAGCCATGCAACAGGCGCTCAGACAGCAGGCTATGGTCCAGAATCGTCCCCGCCTGATTGACGAAAGCGATGGTACCGAACAAGCCGAGAAAAACATTCAGCACATAGAACCAGACGATATAGCGCTTGTTGCGCAGCACCATTCCCAATCCGCTGCTCAAAAGACCTTTATGCTCACTCATGCTTAATTGCCCTCAATCCAGTCAGTGAACCAATATTATGCGAACGACGCCTAGCGCTCGATAGCCGGAGTTCCGCTTTTCACACCGCCCACCATCCCAAGGCCTGGCTCAGGCACTGGGTCACAAACAGCCAGTAATTCGCTACTTTGTGCGCCGGCTTTCCATTGGGTTCGTCTGTGTAGCTGTTGTTGAAATTGTTGCGGTCAATCTGGATTTTGTGGTCGGGATCGAGTTCCGCCGATACCACCTTCGCCTTTTTCTGGTAACTGAATCTCGTCCAGCGGCTTTGCCCGTCCCAGTGTTCGCGAATCTTCTCCACATTATTCTTGCTGTCACGGAATACGATCTCAACCTCGACCGGCATCACGAAGTCTTCCTTGCGATGCAAGGATACGTAAGACTGGTACACCGTGTCGCCCTTGTCTTTATCCTTCTTCGCGTCCTTCTTGTCCTTTTTTTCTTCGTACCAGTTCACCGGGAAGGAATTGATATTGAGCACTTCATAATCCATCACCTGCGATCCGTACACGGACTGGTTGAAGTACCAGCGCAAGTCTTTGCCAGAGACTTCCTCGATCGTCTTCAGGAAGTCTTCTTTCACAGGGTGGGTGAAGCGGTACTTCATGAAATAGGTCTGCATGGCCCTCGCCATCGTGTCTTCGCCGATGATGCCTTCCAACGTGAGCAGCACGCTGGCTGTCTTTCCGTACGTGATCCCAGCGTAAGATCCGACGCTATAGTAGTCATAAGCCTTCTGTGCCATGGAATCGCGATCAGCCACACCGATGAAGGTGAGCCGCTGAATCGCGTGCTCGCCGACGGTAGCCCCCGCGATGTTCAGGACGGATGTGTTCTTGCCCAGGATTGAATCCAGAATCTTGACTTCGGTGTAGCTGTTAATGCCTTCGTCCATCCAGGCATCTTCAAATTCGTTAGTGGCCACCATGCCGTACCAGTACTGGTGTCCGAATTCGTGCTCCACGACCAACTCCGGCAGGTAGAGGCCGGCCGGCATAAACCAGCTCGAGTCGCCGGTAATGAACGTCGGATACTCCATGCCTCCCGCCGCCGAGCCCGGCTCCGGATCGACCACCGTCAGAGTCTTGTAGGGATACGGCCCGTACCATTTTTCAAAGTGATCGAGCGTTTGCCTCGTGATTCGATCGTGCCGCTCCGCCTGGCTCCAGTGCGCGGGTTGCATCAGGAAGCGCAGCTGGATCGGCCCCATCTGCGACTGATACACGCTCTCTCGGACTTTGTAGCGCGGGCTCACGGTCCAGGCGAAGTCGTGGATGTCGTCGCCGTGATAGGTCAAGGTCTTGGTGGTGTCAGGATTGCTCTTTTCCTCGACCAGCACGCCGCTCGCGCCCACGACTTCATACTGCGGCACCGTGAGCTTCACGTCGTAAACGCCGAAGTCCGCGAAGAACTCGGTCGTGTTGTGATACTGGTGGCAATTCCAGGCTCCGTGCCACCATACGCCTACTTTCGGAAACCACTGCCCGCCCAGCACGAAATCGCGCTTCCATCCCGACCGCGCCTGCGTCTCGGGAAACTTCGTCTGAAACGCAATCCTGAACTGCACATACGCTCCCGGTGGGATCGCCTTGGGCACATGCAGGTCCACCACGGTCTTGTCGTCCTTATTACCGTCATCGGGCTGGATGTATTGCAACTGCGCCGTCAGATCACCCTGGCCCACCACTTCGAGGCTCTTGATCTCCTCCGAACCATAGTCTTTGTTCTCCCACGTCGGATAGTCACTGTCGCGGCTGCCCATGAGTTTGGAATCACGGACAAATGTTGCCTTGGGCTGAAATGCATTCTGATAAAGATGGAAAGGGAAGTGGTCGAGCGCCTGTCCGGTCAGGTTGTGGTAGGTGAGCACTTCGGTCGCGTCAACGGTGTGCTTAGCCGCGTCGTACTTGGCATCGATCTCGTAGTGCACTACGCGCTGCGACATGGGCGTCGCCGAATTGATGGCCAGCGTAGTGTCGGGGATCGAAATTCCTGTGGGTACCGCCGCCTTGGCGTTCTTTGCCACGGGTGGGGTCTTCGCCGCGGGGGCCGCCGCCTGCGGTTCGGCCGCCGTCGCCGACTTTCGGTTCGTGAGCGCAGTGAGTCCTAGAGCCAACGCGACAACGAAAAAGACAATCTTCCATCGAATCTGCATGAAAAACCTCACCTGTAGGGGCTGCGGCCTTGAATCATATCGCAGGCGCTCGAACGCCGCCACCGGGCGCCGTCATCCGACCTAGAACGGTACGGCGAAGGCTGCCAACTTGTTCAGCCATTTTTCGCGCGACCGACCGTCCGTGGCCTCTTTCGTCTTCAGCGTCTCTCATGCCAAGAAACAGCCAGCCCCTAAAGATGGCGCAAAACAGGGATCGTATTCCGTGGGACAATGAAATCTCAGCTCCACAAGCAGAGAAGAATTCGCTAACAACCCGTGCTCCGGCCCGTCAAAGGAATGAAATGAACAGGAGAGTCCTCATGCTGCGCATCACCTTGGTCATCCTCTTGGGAACGTGTCTTGCCCACAGTCAGCAAGATCACCAGGCGCAAGACCATCACACCATGGTCAACGAGCACGGCGACAAGGTCATGGGATTCTCCCACGAGAAGACCACTCACCATTTCGCCCTCACGCAAGACGGCGGACTGATCGAAGTCCGTGCCAACGACCTCAAAGATGCCACCAGCCTCAAG
>JADGNP010000680.1 GCA_017883425.1 Candidatus Sulfotelmatobacter sp.
CAAGGCCCAGTGGCGCATGAACTTATTGAATTTGCAGAGGGATTTCGGTTCAGGGAAACCTACGACAGCGAAGCGCTTGAAACGTGTGCCTTCGGTAAGCGTGCGGAACGTCGAGAATCCTCGAAATCTCGCGGAATCGGCCTTGCAGACGGTGCGACCAGCGGAGGGGCAAACGGGCGGCGTGCTGTTCAGCTGGTGTCGGGAGGTTTCAGCGCCTCGGCATAGTTCCAGGGCAACCAGCGGCTGGCTTCCTTGAGCCCCTTCTGAGCGTGCTGCTGCAAGACCATGAGATACTCGAAGGGATTGACCCGGTTGAGCTGGCAGGTGTGGATCAGGCTCATGTAGACGTCGCCGATCCTGGCGCCGTTCAGCGTCTTGTACGACATCGAATTCTTCCGGTGAAGAATGGCCATCTTAAGGGCCTGTTCGCAGAGATTATTGTCCAAAGGCGCCCCCGGTACTTCCAGGAAACGGGTGAGCGCTTCCCAGCGTTTGAGCATATAGGTAATGGCCTGTCCCAGTCCGGAGTTGGGTTCGACCTTCCGTTGATCGAATTGTTCTTCCATCCAACCGTGCAGTGCGTCTATGACCGGCCGGCTATGTTCTTGGTGAAACGCCAGGCGGGCGCCGTCGGACAACTGGTGCGCTTTGGTCATGGCGTCAAAGCGGTAAACCTCACGCAAGCTCTCCACGACGAAACGGCATTCCTCGGGAAAGTTCTCCCCCACGTCGACAAAGCCTCTTCGCCCGTGAAGCAGGCAATTGCAGAGGATCGTTTCGAACTCCTTAGACTGGTTGCGCGAGAGGCCGTCGCACATCTGCAGCGGCTTCTCCAACCCGGCCGCCCGCCGTTGCAGCAGTTGGTCCAGATTTTCTCCGGCGTGTTTGTCACCGGTGAAAAAGAGTGCCACGCGGTGGGCACCGACCTGGGACACAATACTGGTGGTGAAAATGCCGGTACGTTTCTGACCCTTGGGCGGCGGCGGGGCCTGGCTTAGTTGCTGGCGCAGACTTTGCACGCGCATGGTCGTGTCGTCGTGATGGAGCAGGCGACCTTGGGCCGCGATGCCGTTCAACGCGTCATAGACCAGCGCGGGGGTGGCCGAAGCGGCCTCAATCAATTCCCATTGGGTGGACGCCGGCAAGGGGAGGCCGAAATGGGTTTGCCACTTGTCCATCCGATACAGGGGCAGTCCGGCGCCGTAACGCATGAGCGCCAGCATGGTTCCGACGCTGGGATCATACTTGCTGGTTCCCGCTTCCGGCGGGGCGGGCGCCGTGAAGAGCGCGCCGCACAGGGCGCAACGCAGCCGCTCCAGTTCGTAGACCGTGGCCTGGAAGAGCGGCTGCGCCACAATGCGAATCAGGCGCGCCGGAGTTTTGAGCAGGTAAAGTTTGGCTCGCCCACATTGGGAACACCGTTGACCGACCTTGAGCGTGGGGTGCGCAATCTTCACCCGCTTGGCTCCAGGATAATCTTTGGATCCATTGCGGCCGTGACCTTTGCGCTTGGCTTTAGGTCCGGCTGGGACTGGAGCGGAGGCGGGATTGGCCCCGGGATTGGGCGGAAAAAGTTTGGCGGTCGTCTCGGTCGAATGCCCGAAGAGCATCCGCTTGAGTCGGGCGATGGAAAGGGTCTTCTGCTCGAACGCCGCCATGATCCACTGCAGGGTCTGCAGGAGACCTTCGATCAGTTGGTAAGTAGCCGCCGGTAAGTGCGGGTGCAGGTCGGCCAGCAACTGTTCCAGTTGCGCTCCCGTCAGCGTGATGATCTCGGGCCGTTGCGCTTTAGCCATGCTCGCCGCCCAATCGGCGCCGGAAATCCTTCGCGAGCGGATAGACCCAGAGTTCTTTGCGCGGCTGGTTGTGCCGGTGGGTCCGGGCGTTGTGACCGCGGCCGCTGGTCAGTCCCAGGCAGATCCAATTGGCGGCCCGGTAGCCGATCCCGCGGAACCGGGCCGGATCAATGAACGTTTCCAACAGATGAATCGGATGCGCATAGAGTGCTTGCCAGTCCGCCGAGATCCTGCGCGCCATCCGCCCCAAGAGATGGCTCGCCAACAGCGGCACGCGCAGCCAAGGCAGGATCAGGAATCGCGTGTTGTAGGCAATGAGGTGCAGGTGCCCGCGGCGTACCTCCGCCGGCCAGCCGATGAACCGGTCCCGCGCCGCCAGATGCCGCGGGGCGGAGGACCAGGCCAGCGCCGCGATCGGATCGCTCCCAGCGAACACCAGATACTTCAAATGTTCGCCGACCGGCTGGGTGTAGCGCAAATAATGGTGCGCTTCCATCAGCTGGTTAAAGAGCGCCTCTTCCGCCGTGCGGCGAACCTGCCGAATCTCCAAGGGACCCAGCTCGCTCAGGCGGCACTCCCGAGGTCGTTCCCACCGCCGCAGGGAGGGAGCGGGTGCCCGACGCTCCACCACATTGTTGCGCGGCGTAAAGCGTTTGGCGGGCAGCTCAATCCGTCCGGACCGATGCAGTTGCAGCAACAAGCTGCGGCAAACCATGTCGCGCAGGGCGCCATTGGGCTGGACCCAGTTCCAAGCACGGCACAGCTCGGCCGAAAGCCGACGGCGACTCCACCGCGGGTTCTCGGCGATCAGGCGTTGGATGAACGCGGTGTCTTCTGACCGAATTTCGCGACCACGGTAACGCAGCAGGACCAGCGACATGCCCCGCAGCGTAAGGG
>JADGNP010000681.1 GCA_017883425.1 Candidatus Sulfotelmatobacter sp.
ACCTGCCAGCCGACCAGATTGCGCAGTGCGTTTTCGTCGACAGCACCGTCCTGAGAGAACGGTGTGACCAGAGCGGTACCACAGCCTCGCAGTTGCATGGCTTAAGGATAACTCTTCTCGCACGCGCTTGCATTTGTCGACGGCTCGTGTGGGGACGGGCGCCTCGCCCGTCCAGGCCGAGCGAAGCTCGGCAGTTGCATGTGGGCAAAGCAACTCTGGACTCGCTCTAAAGCTCTCGCCAGACGTTGCGGAACTCGAAGAAGCCCGTTTTCCCGGCCAGCCACTCGGCAGCGCGCACCGCGCCCTCGGCGAAGCCGCGGCGCGACTTGGCGTCGTGGCAAAGATAAATCCGGTCGTTGGGAGAATCGAAAGTGATTTCGTGCATGCCGACCGCGTCGCCTTCGCGAAAAGAGACGATCTCGACTTCCTGACCTCCGGACTCGCGCACAATTTTCTGGAGCGTGATCGCAGTTCCCGAAGGAGCGTCTTTCTTTTGCGCATGATGGCGCTCGAAAATCTGACCCGAGTAATCGTATTTCAGCGCGGCCCCCGCGGTTGCGGCGATCTCGAAGAACAGGTTCACGCCGATGGAAAAATTCGACCCGTAAAGGAAGCCGGTATTTGCCGAGAGCACCATTTCGCGCAAGCCCGGCAATTGCTCGTACCAGCCGGTGGTTCCGACGACGATGTTCTTCCCAGCGCGGATGCAGGCTTCAGCATTGGTGATGACCGCAGAGGGTGCGGTGAAGTCGATCGCCACATCGAAGGGGGCAAGAAACGCGGGAGTGAGGGCACAGGCATTCGCGTTTTCGTCGACATCCAAAGTGCGGACATTATGCCGACGCCCGTGCGCCACTTCCGCAACCAGCGATCCTGTCTTACCACGGCCGAGAATTAGAAGATTCATCGTGAAACCTTAAACGCAGAGAACGCAGAGTTCTCGCAGAGAAAATCTGAAAAACAAATGCTTAGCTCTCGTTCTGTTTTTTCCGCGTCCCCTGCGTTCCTTGGTCTTCTTCGCGTCCTCTGCGTTGAAAAGAACTTACGCGAAAACTTCCGGATCAGCCTCGGCAAAGAATGCGCGGTGCAGGCGCCGGACCACCTCGGCCGCGTCGTCTTCTTCAATCACGAAAGTCAGATTAATTTCGGAGGCGCCCTGCGAGATCATGCGGATCTTCACGTCCTCAAGAATGCCGAAGACCTTGGCGGCGATTCCGGGTGTGTCCCGCAAATTCTCGCCCACCAGACAGACGATCGCCTTCCGCCCCTCGTACTTCACGTCCGCGAGTTTCGCCAGATCGGCGGCCAGCGCCGGAATGGCTTCGTTGGTCTCGGCCGTCACCGAGACACTGACTTCGGAGGTGGAAACCACGTCCACCGCTACGTTGTGCTGATCGAAAACCTCAAAGATGGACTTTAAATATCCGTGCACCAGCAGGCGGCGCGGCGCGGCGACCTCTACCAGCGTGATCTTTTTCTTGAGCGCGATGGCCTTGAAGATATTCGCGCAGCGCGGGGCGCGCGCCGTGACCTTCGTCCCTTCGCAGGTCGGGTTCAGCGAGTTCAGAACATAGACCGGGATGTTTTGCTGAATCGCGGGCAGCACGGTTGCCGGATGCAGAACCTTGGCGCCGAAGTAGGCGAGTTCGGCGGCTTCGTCAAAGCTGATGACCTTGATGCGGCGGGCATCGGGACAGAGCCGGGGGTCGGTGGTCATCATGCCGTCGACGTCGGTCCAGATTTCGATGCGTTCGGCATTGAGGCCAGCACCAAAAATCGCCGCGGAAAAATCCGATCCGCCTCTGCCGATGGTGGTGGTGATGCCGGCACGATTGGAACCAATGAACCCGCCCATCACCGGAACCTTGCCGGCGTCAAGCAGAGGCTGGACCCGCTTGCGCAGGCGCTCGTTGGTTTCTTCGAACTGGGGAACCGCGCGGGTATAGCTGCTGTCGGTCAGCAGGCATTGACGCGAATCCACGTGCGCGCCCGGCAATCCGCGGGCGACGAAAGCGGCAGCCACGATCTTGCTCGACAGCACTTCGCCGA
The DNA here is from genome assembly GCA_017883425.1 of Candidatus Sulfotelmatobacter sp. Taxonomy (GTDB): domain Bacteria; phylum Acidobacteriota; class Terriglobia; order Terriglobales; family Acidobacteriaceae; genus Sulfotelmatobacter. The sequence continues at coordinate 2,050 of JADGNP010000681.1, forward strand.
AAGAAGCTACATAATCGTAGGTTCGGGGAGTGATTTCGCCAACCGCGCCGATGCCGCGCAGCAATTCGTCCAGATCTTCGAAGTCGGCGCCCAAGTCGCCGTGGAATTCAGTGAACAGGGCGGTGCCGAGCAGTTCTCCGGCGGTGTCATAGTGGCGTTCGCGCAAGCCGCGCGCCATCTTGAGAGCTGTCTTGCGATCGCCGCCCCCGGCAGCCTTTCCCATGGCGAGCAGGGAATCGGTGACTTTGGCCATGGCGCTGACCACCACCACGGGACGGTCCGCCAGCCGGCCCTGGACGATGTGGGCTACGCGCTCGATCGCTTTCGCATCTTGTACGGAAGTCCCGCCGAACTTCATCACGATCATAGGCGGGGAACCTCTTGGAAGAAGTACCCAGTACCCAGTACCCAGTTGCCAGTAAAATCCGCGCCGACGCGGGTTTGCCGGACAACTGCCTGTCCGACAACTGGGTACTGGTTACTGGGTACTGGGTACTTGTCGCCCGTGATGGATTTTGTCCTCACCCTAGATACCCCTTCGCCTTGAGAAGTTCAGCATTGAGGAGCGCCGCGCCGGCCGCGCCACGAATTGTGTTGTGCGACAGGACGGTGAACTTCCAGTCGAGGACGTTACACTTGCG
>JADGNP010000017.1 GCA_017883425.1 Candidatus Sulfotelmatobacter sp.
GCGCCACGAGTCTTGCGCGTAAAGAGCGAGTCGCTGGACGTTCTGCGCGAAGGAGCCATCGCCGGCTGGCGTTGTTGCGGCTCCATCCGCCATGTCGATCGGAAACTGGGCGAGGGTCGTGGAGTTCTGCGTGTAGAACGAGGGATCGTTGGGGAATGAGTACAGAGTTTCCTGGTTTCCGGGAAACGATCCGCCCAACACCGGTTCGTGAATGAAGTTGATGCCAAACTTGAATGCATGGTCGCCGGTGGAATGGCTGACGTCGTAACGAAACTGATATTTCTGCTGATTACGTAAATTCGGAAACGCCGTGATGGCGGTGACGAACTGGTTGTCACCGTAGGTTTCAAACCCCGTAACCGTCTGCGAAGTGGAACTGAAGGGAAAGGCCAGCGCGAAACCCAGGCTGGAGTTGCGCACCTGCGTCAGGTGCAACGTGCTGGCATCGAATACAAAGGTGCCCAGCCAACTGGGGCTGAACGCGTAGGAATTGCTCAGGACTGTGCTCCAGTAGTTGTTGTGGGTGGTCAGTCCGGTCGAGGGCAGCGTCGCTTGCTGCACCAGGTTGTTGCGCGTGATGTAACTGTCTTCCGACGTACGCAGGAACCATTGCGATTTGGCGGACTGCGCCCAATCGAAACGCAGAGATCCGATGTAGTCACGGAAAGGGATGGGAGTGTTCTGGGGGACGGCAATCGTGGTGACGCCCGGAATCAAGCCGCCCGAGGCCAGAGTCGCCAGCGCGGCGAACTCTGCTTGACTGCTGGGGCTGTAGGCGATGCTGGCATTTTCGTGGACGTATTCGAAGGAGGAGAACATCCAGATCTTGTCCTTCTTCAGGGGGCCACCCAGGGTGAAGACGTAGTTCTGGCGGGAGAACGGTTGCTTGGGATCGGGCGCGGGATTTTCAATCGGGAAGCGCGCGTTGAGCCCGGCGGCGCGCTCGTAAACGGCCGCTTCGCCGTGCCAGTCATTGGTGCCGCGCCGGGTGGTGATGACGACCGAGCCGGCGGTGGTGCCGCCCGTGTCGGCGTCTTCCTGCGCGGTGCGTATGGCGAATTCCTGGATGACCTCAGGAGAGAAGTTCTGCAGAAAGCCACCGATAAAATCGTCGGAATTGTCGCCTCCGTCCACCGAGACTTCGTTGTTGAGTCCTGAACTTCCGCCCGTGGCAACCGCGGTGATCCGCGCCTTGGTCGGATCGGAAGGTTCCACCGGTTCGGTCCCGGGAGCGAGATACGCGATGTTCGCGAAGCTCCGCGCCGCAAGGGGAAGCGTCTGCAAATCCTGCCTGGTGACCACTCCCTGATGCACCACGCTGACCAAGTCAATCGGCTGGGTAGTGATAGACGAATTCTGTCCCTGCACAGAGACAGTTTCCGCCGGGACCGCCGCCTTCAGCGTGACCGTCACTTCGCGCACCGAACTGACGGCGATGGATACGTCCGCCTGGGCCGGCGCGAATCCCGCAGCGCTCACCGTCATGCGGTAAGCACCCGGGAGCAGATCATCCAGCCGAAACTCGCCGCGGTCTTCGCTGGCGGCCTCGCGCTGCATCGACGAATCGACCGACTGCACCATGATCCTGGCCGAGGGAATGCGGGCGCCGGTCGCGTCCTGCACCGTCCCCCTTAAAGAGCCTCTTGGGTTCTGGGCTTGCAGAATGGCCGCCAACACAAACGCCGACAACATGACGAGAAACGATTTCCGAAACAAGTCTCTCCTCTCTTTCGGACCGAGGCACTCAGCAGCGACTAGGGAAAACGCTTGAATATCTTCATGGGCCAGAACCGTCGCCCAGTCAGAAAGGGAGGTTAGCTTGAGGAAGCGATCTACTACCAGCCATGGTAGAAGCACCGGGGGTGCGGCAATCCCGCGTTGGGTGCCGCAACTCCTTGTCCCGCTTCGGGATGGACTCCGATCGGCTCTTTCCGCCCAACTTTCCTAAAGTCCCCTTCTCTGTGGCCGATGAACTGAAGGACCACATTGCGCGAGGGTCCCCACGGTACGATTGAAAACGGGGAGTTTTACTTCCATACTGGCGTATCGTGATGCCCATGCTGCTTGTTCGTTGGAGAATCCAGCTATGAAGAACGTTGCAACCCAACCCGTGTCGCAGGATGAAAGCCTGAAACAGCTCGGTCTCAACAATCTGGGTAACGTCTATTGGGATTTGCCCACGTCTGCTCTTTATGAAGAGGCCATCCGGCGGTATGAAGGCGCCTTAGGTCATCTTGGTCCGCTGGTCGTGCGCACCGGCCAATACACTGGCCGTTTGCCCAAGGATAAGTTTCTGGTCCGCGAACCTTCCAGCGAAAACAAAATCGCCTGGGGCAAAATCAATCGCCCTCTGGATCCGAACAAATTTGACGCGCTCAAATACCGGCTCTGCGCCTATCTCCAGGGCAAAGACATTTTTATTGAGAACTGCTACGCGGGAGCGGACGAACATTATCGCGTCCCCATTCGCATCATTAGCGAGCGAGCCACAGCGGCCTTGTTTGCCCGCACCATGTTCATCCGCGAACTGGATCCGGAAAAGCTGGCGCTACACGTCCCGGAATTCACTGTGCTGCACGCGCCCAGCTTTCACGCCGACCCGGAAATTGACGGCACGCACTCCGAAGCCTTCGTGCTGATGCACTTCGGAAAGAAATTGATTCTCATTGGCGGCACGGCCTATGCCGGAGAAATCAAGAAATCAATTTTCACGGTGATGAATTATCTGCTGCCGCAAAAGGGTGTCATGGCCATGCACTGTTCCGCGAATTACGGCAGCGATGAAAATGACGTGGCCATTTTCTTTGGCTTGTCAGGCACGGGAAAAACCACCCTGTCCGCCGATCCCGACCGCACCCTGATTGGCGACGACGAACACGGCTGGAGCGAGGACGGCACCTTCAATTTTGAAGGTGGCTGCTACGCCAAAGTCATCAAACTGTCGAGCGAAGGCGAGCCCGAGATTTACGAAACCACCCGGCGTTTCGGCACGATTCTCGAAAACGTCACCATGGACATGCGCACGCGGCACGTCAATCTGGACGACGCCTCGCTCACCGAAAACACCCGCGCCGCTTATCCCATCACGCATATTCCGAATATGACGCGTTCCGGAAAAGCGGGACATCCCAAGCACATCATCATGCTCACTTGCGATGCCTTTGGCGTTCTTCCACCGCTGGCGCGTCTTACACCCGCACAGGCGATGTATCATTTCCTTTCCGGGTACACCGCCAAAGTCGCGGGTACTGAAGCTGGAATCAAAGAACCGCAGGCGACGTTCAGTCCCTGCTTCGGCGCGCCGTTCATGGCTCTGCCCCCAACGGTGTATGCCAAATTACTGGGCGATAAAATCGCCCAGCACAATGTGGATGTGTGGCTGATCAACACCGGCTGGAGCGGCGGTTCTTGCGGACAAGGGCAAAGGATCAAACTCGGATTTACCCGCGCCATGGTCAAAGCCGTTCTCTCCGGCGCGCTCAAAGATGCGCCCACAAAACCCGACCCGGTATTTGGAATGGCCGTGCCGCTGTCGTGTCCGGGGGTGCCTGACGAAATGATGAACCCGCGGAACACCTGGAAGGACAAAGCTGCCTATGACCGCAAGGCGCGCGAATTGGCTGTCATGTTCGAAAACAACTTCGCGGAGAATGCCGGGGATGCCTCGGCAGAAATCAAGGAGGCCGGTCCGAAACCAATAGAACTGACGACCCCGAAGGCTGCCGGAGCGCTGGGTCAATAGGAGTGCCCGGATTCGGCTCCGGCCACCGCTGAACTCCTGACCACCGTCCCCTATGAGTTAGAATCCGGCACACCAGAATGCGCTCGCGCTTCGGAAGGCCCTGCCATGAACGACATCGCTCGCCTGTTTCAGGCATTCCTTGCTCCCGCTCTCTTCGTTTCCGCCACTGCCTTGCTGATCCTGTCGATCAACGTCCGGCTGATGGGTATCGTCAGCCGGTTGCGACAGTATGTGCACGCGAAGCATGATGCCGCCAAGAATAACCGTCTGCAGGAAGCCGAGGCTTACACGGCTCAGATCGGCTTGATCGAGCGGCGGGCGGAAATGATCCGGCGCTGCTTCCTTCTGGTGTTGATCTCTCTTGCTGGGACAATTGCGTCCTGTCTGCTTCTGGGGTTCGGACTTTACTGGGAAAATGCCGCGATCGCGGCCGTCGTCGTTTTCGTTCTAGCAATGCTTTGCTTGCTGGTGGGAACCTTGTACTACATTCGCGAAGTTATCGTGGCGCTGAGTTCGGTACACAACGAGGCGCGCGACTTGCGGTTCATGGACCTCGGCCCCCCACCCGAGATTCGCGGCCGCAATCTGCTCTAGACGGCCATTTCTGAAATGGGTTCTAGTCCGACCACCGCTGCGGCGTCCGATCCCAACGATGTTTCTTCAGTTCCGCGAGCAGGCTATTGTCCAGAGCCCCGGCGTCACTCGCGGCGATGTTCTGCCGCACGTGCTCCGGTTTGCGCATCCCGGCAATGGTCGTGCTCACCGCAGGATGCGACAGGATGAAGCGCAGCGCCATCTCCGGCAGCGTCATCCCCGCCGGAAGAATTTCTTTCAGCTTGTCGACGCGCTTGATCGTCTTAGCTAGATTTTCCGGACCGAAATATCCCGCGCGCCAGTCGCCCTTAGGAAAGGTGGTCTGCAGAGTCATCTTGCCGCCGAGGCTGCCTTCATCCAGCGGCACGCGGGCAATCACGCCCACGTTGAGTTCCCGGCAAACCGGAAAAAGTTCGTCTTCCGGCGCCTGGTCGAAAATGTTGTAGATCACCTGCACCACATCCACCAGTCCCGTACGCAAAGCCTTGATCCCGTTCTCTGGTTGCCAGCGGTTAATGCTCAGACCGAAGAAGCGAATCCACTTGTCGCGCTTCAGCTTCTCGACCGTGGACCGGAACTCAGGCTCACTGGTCCACGTATCGTCCCAGACATGAAATTGCAGCAGATCGATCGTATCCACGCGGAGCTGCTTGCGGATCATGTCGGCGTACTTGAAAACATGCTGCCCCGAAAAAACATCGCCGTATTTGTATTCGGGCAGCGCGGGCCATCGGTCATTGGCCGGGGGAATCTTCGACGCAGCATAGAGCCGCTTGCCCGAGTTGCGCGCCATGACCTCGCCGAGCAGGCCATCGCTCTTGCCCTCGCCATAAGCCCACGCCGTGTCGAAGAAGTTGCAGCCGAGGTCCACGGCCAGCTGCATCGCGGCCAGAGATTCCTTATCGTCTGAGCCGCTCCACCCACTTATCCCCCACAGTCCGTGGGCAATGTCGCTGACGTCGAAACCAGTACGGCCGAGCTTGCGGTATTTCATGGAAGGCCTTCCTATGAGTGAGTTACTTTCAAATCTACGATGACATCCAGACCTGAAACTCGTTGAGTATGATAACTCCAAGCCGAGGACCTCTGGTTCTGGGCTATCCTCCGACACAAACGAGTATCTAACCAATGCTGCTGAAGATGAGCGAGCTTGAGACCGGGCGCCTGCGGTTGCGTGAATTTCGGCAAACCGATCTCGCAGACGTCGCCCTCTGGGAAGGGACCCTTCACGCCGAGAAATTTCTTGAATTCTGCCTTCAATCCTATCGGGAATGGGGAATGGGGCCTTGGGCGATGCTGCTCAAAGAGACCGGAGTGATCGTCGGCAACTGCGGTTTTTGCCGTATCCGCTACGATCGCACCCTTGGAACGTTCGAATACTGCGGAGAAGTCAATTATTACGTGGCTGGGCAATATCGTGGAGAAGGGTTGGCCACCGAGGCCTTGCGGGCGGTTTTGAAATTCGGATTTGGCGATATCAAGCTGACTCGGATCCAGGGCCGATGCACTCCCGAGAACGTGAGTTCGGAACGCGTGATGCAGAAAGCAGGGTTGAAATTCGAACGAATGATAGTCGCTGCGGGAGAAGGCTCCCCGCAGGACAAACTCTATGCGATCACGCGAGAGGAGTTCCAAGCCTCGGTGTCATTGTCGCGATCCGGACCAGCGTCCTGCTGAGGATTCGCCTCAGGGGCTGAAGCCCTCGAAGAAGAAGAAAGGCTGTATCGCAGCGCTGAAAGCGCTGCGCCACCCAAAATCGAGTCTTTCAGCAAGCTGAAAAGCCGGGTCCCAGGCAAGACAGAGCTGACGGTGAATCGCCGCACATTCTTCGATTCGAGCCATGCAAACTTTTGTTGCTCGCACAGCTCCCCCGAGGTGTTTAATGAACCTAGATCATAAAGATGGAGGTCGTTCCCCAATGAAATCTGAATATCCTTTTAATCCAACTCCCGGAAAGAAAGACGAACCGATCGCACCGCCGCCGTCCCGCTTCATCGACGAGAAAATCTCGGACGAGACGGGCACGGAATCGAAAACCGACAGCGCGCTGGCGCCGGCGGGTCTCAAGAATCCCTTCTGGAATTAATCTCGGCTGGCGCCGGCTCGTCGCAACGGCAGAACTGCCGCGACGACCGGCGCTGATTTTCTCCCATACAAATTGATCTACCTCAAGATCGGCAGGCACAGACACGGCCGGAGGGCGAACTCCAGCCCCGACATTTCTTCCAGCGCCGGATGCAGCAGCGAATCGCGGCAGGGCTCCAGCGTGATCACAAACGGCAGCGAGGCCTTGTCAAAGCCCGGCTTTTGCAGCAACGAGTCGATGTTCAGGTGATGTGCGGCCAGGATTTGCGCCAGCCTCGCCACAATCCCCGGCTGGTCGCGCACAAAAAACCTCAAATACCAGGGAGTTTCGAAATCACTGCTGATCCCCGGCGTAGAGACGGAGCTTGCCACGTCTCTCTTGCCCCCACCCGCGGACAGGCTTTCAGCCACGAACATCAAGTCGGACACGACGGCCACAGCCGTAGGATCGCCCCCCGCGCCGGCGCCCAGAAACGCCATGTCTCCGCCGTACTGGCCGGAAGTGAGCACTAGGTTGAGATTTCTCTGCACGCGTCCGAACGGCGAGTCCGTTGGAACCACGCACGGGCCAACATCGGCGAAGAGAGTATTTTCTTTCAAGTCGGCGCGCGAAATCTGGCGGATCGTGCAGCCCAGTTCAGCGGCGTAGTCGAAGTCGACCGCGTCGACCGCGCGAATGGTTCGGGCGCGAATCGATTCAGGGGTGACCCGCGTGTGCAGACCGGCCAGCGCCAGAATGGTAAGTTTGGCGCGCGCGTCTCCGCCATCCAGATCCTCCGAGGCGTCGGCCTCCGCATACCCTCGGGCCTGCGCTTCTTCCAGCGCTTCGCTGAACGGAATCCTCGCGTTTTCGATCCGGCTCAGAATGTAGTTGCACGTGCCGTTCAGGATTCCCGCGATGCCGTGCAGACGGTCTCCGCACAACCCGGTGCGCAGCGCCGGAAGAACGGGAACTCCTCCGGCCACCGAGGCGCCGAACTCGATCTGGCATCCTTTGCTGCTGGCCAGTTGCAGAAGATCTGGGCCGTGCCGCGCAATCAGCTGCTTGTTCGCCGTGACCACCGACTTCCCCGAGCCGAGCGCGTTCCGCACAATCTGCTCGGCTGGATTAAGGCCGCCGATCAGTTCAATCACGATCTGGACATCCGAGTTCAGGACAGACTGTACGTCGTCGGTCCAGACCACATCGCTCGGAACCCAGGGCTGCTTCTTTCGTTCCACGTTGCGGTTGCAGATGTGGGTGAGGCGCAGAGAGCTGCCGCCTTTGTCGCACAGGATTTTTGCCACCGCGCGGCCCACGGTTCCAAAGCCGATCAGCGCGACGCGGCAGGCGGAGCTTCGCTCCTGACCCTTGGGTGGGGCCGTATCCGCCGCAGGTCTTGAGGTCCGCTTGGGCAATGAATCAGTCTCGCTGAGAAAATGGAATCCCCTATCATACGTGCGACCTGCGCTTCTCGGAAAGCAAACCGTGACCCGCGGGCTGCTGCAGGCGCGGAATCGGCATCAAAGTTGGTAATATGGTGCCTGCCTGCTGCGAGTGCAATCCCGGCGGGAGCATCGCGGACAAGTCCTTTCCAGAAGCGCCTGTCTTTTCCAAGGCATGGGGCCGAGGTATGGGCCGAGCGCTACGGTCCGCCACCAAGCCCGGCAGCGGGAGGAGAATGAATGATTCGAAAGTTCGCGACGGTTCCCGGATTCAGGGTCGTTCTGGCGTTGATCCTGGTGACGATTCTGGCGGGAGCCACCACTGTCCATGCCCAAGAAACCCCGCCTCAACAGCCACCGGCTCAGCAGCCACCAGCCCAACCGCCCTCGGCCCAACAGCAGCCCGATAACCAGCCGTCCAGCAGTCAGGAAGCTTCGCCCGAAGAGATCGGCCCCACGCGTAAGGTAAAAGTGAAAGACTACAGGAACTGGACGTTCAACGCGGGCGGCGGAGTGAGTCTCACCAACGGGACTACTAGGACTTTTGTTCGCGGCGGAGGTGGCGTCGCAGCCGCCGGTGTCGCTCGCAACTACAGCAAGTATTTCGGATTCCGCCTGGATTTCCAGTGGGACAACTTGCCTTTGCGCAACTCAGCGCTGGCTTTGGCGCAGGCGCCGGGAGCGACGAGCCACGTCTACTCTTTCATGCTCGATCCCATCATCAATATTCCGGTGACGAAGGCGTGGGGCGGGTACCTCGTGGGCGGTCCTTCCTTTTACCATCGATCGGGCAAGCTGGACTCTTCGACGGCCATTCCGGGATCGCCCTGCAATGCTTTTTTCGGCTGGTGGGGAACGTGTTCCAGCGTAAGTCTCCCTCTCACCGGCAACTTTCTCTCCTCGAGCCAAAACCAGTTCGGGGAGAACTTCGGTGGCGGCGTGACCCGCAAGATACGCCCGAATATCGAGATCTATGGCGAGTTCCGTTATCTCCACGGCAAGCGCAGCGGCATCACCACCGACTTGCGCCCGATCACCATCGGCGTGCGCTGGTGACGCGCGTCTGACCTGCGCTATCTCGCAGATCGGAGAGGCTGCAAGCTAAAACCATCTGCAGCCGATTCAATGCGCAGAGCGCGCAAGAGTTTGCGCCCAGGTGGCGAACGTGTGCCAGACCGCGGTGCTGCCAATGGGAACGCGAAGCTGTCCCACGACCAAGACGAATGCGCCGGCCCAGATCGTGGCACGATGCACTTTGCGCGTGGACCACAGATCGTAGGCCACGAGCAGCACGAGAAAACTGTAGACGAAGATGCTGTCGAAGAAAGGTCGACCTGTAATAACGGTAAAAGGAGGACGGCCGGTGGGAGCGTCCAAGAGTGAGATAGTGGCAATCAGGATCAGGCGTTTGTGGGCGGACGGATCGAAGCGGGCGCGGAAGGCAAAAAAGACCAGGGTCGAGAACATGAGCATGTCGCCCATGGGAATAGCGTAAAACGTTCGGGGATCGAAGCCCGAGCCCGGCGGCGAGAATCCACGCGCGAGCGAATTGCTGGCGGCCAAAACACCGAGGATCACCAAAAGACACGCCATGCCGAAACCCGCGAGACCAAGGCGCCGATGAATATCGACGCGGCCGGCGGAGACGAGCGCGATCTGCACGATCAGCAAAAGGATCCAGCTCGAAAACACTGCGCCGTGAATGTGGATGAGCAGGTTGGGGAGCGGGGCGCGAAGCACACCGGCCAGAAAATAGGTTCGGGCAAAGCCGACAAAAACGGTGACTAAAATCAGGAGCGCCATTCCCGAGAAAAAGACGTTATCGAACTGACGTCCTCCCCCGAATTTCGGAGGTTTGCTCCGTGGTAAAGCCGCGGTCGCCATTGGCACCTCCGTGTACAGGGGTTCTTGCCTGATTTACGATCCGATCCGGAAAGCGGTCCATTGTATACCGGGTTGCTGATTCTGGAACGCTTTTCGCAGGCTGGTCTATTCGGGATTCGTGCGGTAGGTCCAAAGATCCGTGTTCTGCTTCTGCAACTGCACGAATGACGATGCGGGCGCTGGCTGCTCCGCCGCCGCACCGGAATTCACTTCACGCACCGCTGATTCGACGATGGCATGCGACGGCGCGAGCGAGCACGCCGGATCAGTCACCGTGGCGTCTCCCGCCAGCAGGAAAGCCTGGCAGCGGCAGCCTCCGAAATCTTCGCTGCGGCGATCGCAACTGCGGCAAGGCTCGGGCATCCAATCCTCGCCGCGGAAGCGGCAGAACGAAGACGATTCCTGCCAGATCCATTCCAGCGTCTTTTCGCGCACGTTCTCAAACGACAAGCCCGGCAGCACTTCCGCTGCGTGGCAGGGAAGTACCTTGCCTGCGGGATTGATCAGCATCAATCTTCGTCCCCAGCCTCCCATGCAGGCCTTGGGATACTTGGCGTAGTAGTCGGGCACGACGGAATCGATGCGAATCCTTCCCGCGAGGCGCTTCTCAGCGTCCGCCACGATCGCCACCGCTTTCTCCAGCTGCGCGTGCGTCGGCAGCAGCGCGGCGCGGTTGGCCAGCGCCCATCCGTAGTATTGCGTATGGGCGATCTCGACGCGCTCCGGGTTCAGTTGCTCGATGAACGCGATCATCTCTTCCAGGTGGTCGAGGTTCTGACGGTGCACAACCAGGTTCACGGTGAAGGCGATCTTGTGCCGTCGAATCGCCCGCGACAATTCGATCTTGTGCGCGTGCGCCTTTGCCCCGGCAATCCAGTTCGCGGCCTCTTCCCGCGAATCCTGAAAACTGATCTGGATATGATCGAGTCCCGCGCTGACCAGCGCCTGCAATCGCTGTTCGTTGAGGCCGATGCCTGACGTAATGAGGTTGGTGTAGAGTCCCGCGGCGCGCGCGGCAGAGATCAGTTCCGTCAGGTCGGTACGAGCCAGCGGTTCGCCCCCCGTAAAGTGCGCGTGCAGCATGCCGAGTTTGCCGGACTGCTGGAAGACGCCCGTCCACTCTTCGGTCGAGAGTTCTGATTGCGTGCCAGCCAGCTGCATCGGATTCGAGCAGTAGACGCAGTGCAGCGGGCACCGGTGCGTCACTTCGGCGATGAGGGCGAGAGGATTGGGAACCATGAGTAATTGTGTAATTCAATAATTGTGTAATCTGGCAGCCGTCAGCCACTCTGTGGGGGTTGACGTTCGGTCAAATTACCAAATTGCCTAATTACCAAATCTGTCTTAGTAGTCAACAATCCGTTTGCGCTGCAACTGCTCCAGGAACTGGCTGATGTCGTCGCGAATCTTCGCAGGACCCGCGGCGCCGAACTGCTTCTGCAACTCCGCGATGATCTCACCGAAAGTGCGCTGGCCGTCGCAACGTTCCAGCACTTGCCGTCCCGTCCCTTGCAGCTTGATGGCGCCTTCAGGGAAGAGGATCACGCGATCCTCTTCGCTACCGCCCCAGCGGCATCCGGCGGCGAGGCGCGGCTGGCTTGCATCGGAAGGTGGCGCCATCGTCAGGCTCCCTCGATGAGAAACGCTCCGGGCGGAGGCCAACCAGGCTGCACGTAGGCAAAATGGAGCGCGTCGAGTTGCGCCCAGAGAATGTCGCACTTGTCGCGCAGGGCCTGGATGGCGAGTTCCTGCTCGGCCCGCGTTTTCGCATTCTCGTAGACGTAATTGAGGGCGAACTTTGCGTCTTCCGGCGCTTGCGTCAGCCGCGCCTCGAAGTAGTCCAACCCACCCGACAGCCACGGATAATGCTGGCGAAGCTTCTCCATGCGCAGCGAGATCAGGTCGCGCGAGAACAACTCGGTCAGCGACGAAGCGACCGCCTCCAGCAGACTACGGCTGCGCACGATGTTCAAGTATTCATTCACGGCGAAACGTGTTGCCGGAAGGATCCCCGTTCCTGCGCGAACCTGATCTACGTTCAGTCCTGTCGCTTCCGCGAGCTTCAGCCAGCGCTTGATGCCACCTTCGCTGGTGGCGTCACCGTCATGATCGACCACGCGCTTGCGCCAGGCGCGGCGAAAGACCGGATCGGGACCGCGCGAGAGAATGATGGAGTCTTTGATCGGGATGATGCTCTGGTAGTAATAGCGGTTCAGAGCCCAAGCTTGGAGCTGTCCGCGGCTGAGGCGGCCATCGTGCATCATCAGGTGGAAAGGATGCTGGTGGTGATAACGTTCTTCTCCAACGGCTCGCAACTGGGCGCGCAGCCCATCCAACGAGAGAGGACCCTCATCCGGCGCGCTGGCGTCTATAGGTCGAACTGCCATCCATCCTCCGCGATCTCCCAGCCTGCCTCGCGCACCTGGCGATATTCGGGCCCACCTTCATTCAGCATGGGATTCGTGTTGTTGATATGTATATAGATTCTACGTGGGCGGCGCAGTCCCGCCAACTTGCTCAAACTTCCGCCGGCGGACGAGACCGGAACGTGTCCCATCTGCTGCGCGGTTTGCCCATTACCTTGAATGCGGATCAGTTCATCGTCGCTCCAGAAGGTGCCGTCGAAGAGCAGCACGTCGGCGGAGTCGAATTCCTTGAGCAGGGCGTTGTCGATCTGCGGGACAGCGGGCATGTAGGCGAGACGCTTGCCCGACGGCGATTCGATGATCAGGCCTAGCGATGCTTCCCCGAATGTGAGTTCGGATTGGCGCAGCGGCGAGACGTACGCGGGATAGTGGGTGCCCAGCGAGAGCGCGCGGCAACGCAATGTGGAATCTTCGCCCATTGCGTTGAGCAGCGGGAACGTTGGTCCGGGAGCAAAGCTGGTCCAGGTCACTTGACCGGGAATGCGCTGCAGCATGGCGAACATCGAATTGTCGTCGCAGAGAACGCGCCGGATGGAATCGGTCGCGTACACGCGGAGCGGTTGCAATTCGCGCAGCAGCAGGAGGCCGAGCGCGTGGTCGATGTCAGCGTTGGCGAGAACGGCTCCCGCGATGGGCGATTGGCGCACGCCTTCGCGCGGATGAAGTTCGGGAGTGCCTTCGATTTGCGCCCGCAGGTCGGGAGACGCTCCCAGCAGAAACCAGGAGAGGTCTTCGTTGCGAAAGCTGGCGCTGATGGCAACTTGCGCCTGGGTGCGGGCTTTGCCGTGAAAGGCTCCGGTGCGCCAGGCGCGGCAGTTGGGGCAGGCGCAATTCCACTGGGGAAATCCTCCGCCAGCAGCGGAGCCGAGGATCTTCACGCGCATGATTTAGGGAGTGTAGCAGCCGCGACGGGAGTTCCGGTTCGGGGAGGGTTTACTGGTTGATAACCCTACCCCCTGCGATCTCGACTCCGCCCAGGGCAGGCTTTCTCGCAAAGAATGCGAGAAATGGGGCACCCGGAGTTATGGGATGACAGAACTTGCAAGCTTTGTGCGGTGCTGGTGCATGAAAAGTGAAAATCGGATGCCCGGTGGTTGCAGGTTTGGCGCGTGAGCAGCGTTTTCTGTTGCGCTGGCGGGGCATTGGGGACATACTCGAAATGCCCGGTTGATGCGGGCTTCAGCCCTCCCCCGCCCTCCCCGCTTTTTCCTCAATCGATTGGATCTCTCAGAGCGCGCAAGCCTTGTCGCGGACGGACATCCTACTCTATCCCCGGCCTGCGGCGGCGGTGCAGCGCAGCGGATCGAAGTCCCAGAGTTGGACGTCCTTGGAAAGGTTCTCGACGCCGACTTCTCCGTGCATCTCGCTACCCGGCTTACCCAGCCAGACTACGCGAAACTGGGCCTTGATCCCCTGGTATTGGAGATCGACGACGTCGCCCGGTTTGAGTTGAGCGCTGACACCCTGCAACGTGGCGCCGCGGCCGCTGATGGTGCGCAGGCTGGCGGGTTGGGTGAAAGGGCGGGCATGGGCGTCCACACCCCAGATCTTTACGGGAAGCTCGACGAAAACGCGCTGCTGGCGGCGGCGGTCCATGAGTGCGGGCGACCTCGGTTGGCTTTGGGGATAGTAGAAGGTGGGGCTGGGGAAACACAGGTAACCGGGGTCACTGGACCGAGGTTCCGAAAGTTTGGGAGGGATCGAAGCGCCGAGCGCCGTCAACTCTGGCTTGCCGAGGCGGACAACTCGCGCCCTTTGCGTTTAAGATTCCCCCGTGCCTGTGTCGCAGACCTCGACGCAAACCAGCCAGATCCGCCCGCTCGACCGGGCCTTTTTCAGCCGCGACCCGCGCCGCGTGGCGCGCGAACTTCTAGGCAAGGTGCTGGTGCGCCCAACTGCCGCCCAACTCACCGCCCGCATCGTGGAAGTCGAAGCCTACCTCGGAGAAAAAGATCCCGCCGCACACGCCGCCGCCGGCAACACCGCCCGCACCTCCGTGCTGTTCGGCCCACCCGGCCACGCCTACGTCTATTTCATCTACGGCAATCACTACTGTCTCAACGTCTCCTGCGAACCCGAAGGCCAAGCCGGATGCGTTCTTTTCCGCGCCCTGGAGCCCCTCTCCGGCCTCGAAGAAATGGCCCAAGCCCGCGGTATCGAAGTCCGGGGTCCCAAAGACCTGATCAAACTCACCAGCGGACCGGGGCGGCTGTGCGAAGCTTTTGGCATCACCCGGGCTCGCGACAACGGATGCGATCTTACCTCCACCGCCAGCAGCCTGTGGATCGGCGAAGACGGATATCGCCCCCGAGCCATCCGCACGACTCCCCGCATCGGCATCACCAAAGCCGCAGACCAGCCCTTGCGCTACCTTCTGGACGCAAACCCCTTCGTCTCAAGGAAAGTCCCTGTGGGACCGGGTCGGAGCCTGCCCTGAGTGCCCGTGGGCCTGCGGCCCACCGAAGAAGGATGAAAATCCCCGGGTGCCCCATTTTTGCCGCGTCTTTTGCGGCAAAAGTGGGGATTTTCGACAGAGCAAAGCGAAGGGACCCGGTCGCGGCCTGCAAGGCCGCTGTCTTTCCCCAGCACAACTTGACATTCGGGTGTAGACTTGCCTCCGGGTAGAGTAAGCCAAAAGCCTTGATGGATAAGGCTTCTCGCTCGCCACTAGCGGCAAATTTGCTGCAACCCTGCTGTGGTGCGAATCATCTCATTCCTTAAGGAGCCCGCGTGCCCCGCTTCGCGCGATTCCGGATTCTCGTTGCGATCTTCGCAACCTTTGCTGCGGCAGCTCCCTTGCTCACAGCCGCTGACGGAGCCGTGGCCAGCCGTCCCCCAACCGCAGCCGGTTATATCCTCGTCGGTTTTGCGGGAGGCTTTATCCGCCACGACAACCCACACCACGGGCCCGTGCAACTCGCGCAGAGAATTCTGTCAGACCTTCCGAAGGGTGCCTCGATCCAGGTCTTCGAGAACCGCCACAGAAAAATTGCGTACAAGGCCATCCTTCGTTTGCTCGACACCAATCATGATGGCGTTCTGAGCAGCGAGGAAAAGTCGCAGGCGCGCATCATCCTGTTCGGCCACAGTTGGGGAGCATCTGCCGTGGTGCTGCTGTCTCGTGAACTGGATCGTGCCGGGATCCACGTGCTGCTCACCGTGCAGGTCGACAGCGTCGCCAAGCCCTGGCAAAGCGACAAAGTCATCCCAGAAAATGTCGCGGCGGCGGCGAACTTCTATCAGCCGCATGGCCTGGTCCACGGCCGCGCACACATCACAGCCGCCGACGATTCGAAGACGCAAATTCTTGGCAACTACCGCTTCGACTACCAGAAAACGCCGGTGCCCTGCCAGGGAGCATCCTGGTTCCAACGAGTCTTCACGCCTAGCCACATGCAAAGCCAATGCGATCCGCGCCTGTGGACGCAGGTTGAAGGCTTGGTACGCCAGCGCATGGAACCTCAACCCGTCAACGTCGCAGCTCTTCCGCAGCCCTAAAGCGGTTCGGCGAGACGCACCAAACGCGACTTCCCTCGCATTTACTGGATCGTGAGCGCTATTGCCTTCTACCTGGCAGTGGCCAATGTGTCAGGAAATGGCCACAGCGGGAACGTTTGACTTTCAACCACCAACGGTGAAATCATTATCTTGTCGAGGGCGGAGCAATTCTGCCCGCAAAGTTGACGTTGTTCTCGCCCTTCTTGCGCATTTATTCATCCCTTCATAGGAAGTTGCCTTCTGCGCATTTGGAACCCCTGAGAGGAGGCCAATCATGTCACCCATGCCGGTAGCCAAGAAACTTGTCGAGTTCGATCCCAAGACATTTCTCTCTACCATGGACGGCGGTAGGAAGATCGCAGCTTTTCCCAAAAAGCAGCCCATCTTTGTTCAGGGCGACTCGTCCGATTGTGTTTTTTATATACAGAAAGGAAAGATAAAACTCACCGTTGTGTCGAAGACCGGGAAGGAAGCCACAATCGGCATTCTGAGCGAGGGCGATTTCTTCGGAGAAGGTTGCCTTAGAGGGCAGCCTGTGCGCATGTGCTCCGCAACCGCAATGACCGATTGCTCCGTGATGCGAATCGATAAGAAGTCCATGATGGAAGTGCTTCACCGGGAGCACGCGTTTTCCGACATGTTCGTGGCATACTTGCTGACCCGGAACATCCGATACGAAGAAGATTTGGTTGACCAGCTTTTCAATTCCAGCGAAAAGAGACTAGCCCGGATTCTGCTGTTGCTGGCTCACTTCGGCAAGGAAGGCGTGCCCGAGACTCTAATCCCCAAGATCAATCAGGAGACCCTGGCAGAGATGATAGGCACGACTCGCTCGCGGGTTAGCTTCTTCATGAACAGGTTTAGGAAATTGGGGTTTATTGACTATCACGCTGGGGATGATGTGCAGGTTCACAGTTCACTTCTCAACATTGTTCTCCACGACTAGAACCTCATTCCGAAAACGCGGCTATGCTCTCGTGCAACGAGAAATGTGAACTAATGAGGTTTGCAGAGTATTGTGACCCACTACAAAATCTGTCAATCCGAAAGATCTGTCATTCCGCAGTCGAGGAACCTGCTGTTGGACGCAGCGGAAAAGCGGGTTTCTCCACCCCCCAAGCCGAGAATGCCCGTTCTGCGCTGCCCCTGTTGCGTCGAAGGCGGCAATTTTCAGCTGATGATTGGACCAGAGTGGCGCGGAGCCTTGGTTCATGTGCGCTCGATGCGGACGTCTGACCTGGCCGGCCAATCCGTTCTTTAAGTGCACTCGCGCCAAGTGCGTCGAGCTAAAAAATCCTGACTCCGAACCTACAAAAACCTGATTGGTGAGTGGAAGCAGAAACTGACATCAGAATCAAAGAACCGCCTATCAAGCGTGTCGTGCACGAACCGAATGCGCTAGATGCGCATTCTCCGACGTGCTGCGCCGGCCAGAATTGCCAGCCCCGTCCCCAGCATGCCCAGAGTCCCGGGTTCTGGAACGGTCGACTTGCCGTTGCAACCGCCTCCGATGACGTTGCTATCCAAGGTCACTGCACCATTGATCGCCAAGGCACTCCCGCAACCGATGGTTGCGCCGGTATTCAGGGTGATGCTGGTGGACGCAAGAATATTTCCCTGGAACGACGTCGTTGTACCGAGAGTCGCGGAGCTGCCTACCTGCCAATACACGTTCGGGTCAGTCAGACTGTTGCTAAAAATAACGGACGAGTTGCTTGCAGTCGTGAGCGTACTACCTATCTGAAAAACGAACACTGCATTGGGGTTCCCCAAGTTGTTGAGCGTCAGCGTCCCCGTCAGCTGAGCCGAGCTGGCAAAGAAATATACGCCGGGCGTGAGCACCAGTCCGCCCAAGTCCGTACCCGTCAGGGTGGCAGTGCGCGACAGGCCCGCGGCCACGTTGTAGGCTGTGGTCAGATCACGCTGAGCCTGAGCTGCGGCCGCGTCTCCTGCGTGGATCGTTCCGCCGACGATTCCGGGGGGAAAGCCAATGACCGCGGTACCGGGCCAGACGCCCAAGTTGCCAGTGAGGACGCTTGAGCCGGTATTGGTCACGGTTGAGCCGGCCAGCACTGCATAGCTGCCGGCAGTCCCCAGATTGACTGAGTTGTCCGACGTGGCGAAAGCAGTGAATTCCAACAACGGGAGCGCTAAGAACGAGAGAGCCAACCAGCGAATGGCGCGCGATTTCATATCTTTCCTACCCTTCTAGGTCTTCTACTAACAATAGTGTTAGCACTTTGGCCACCAAGTGCGCTCCCCACCCGGGCAGCGTTGATAAAGAGTTCTCGCTTCAGAAGCTTAGGCACCCGAAAGACTTGCAGGAAAACCAGAATCAACCCCCGCAAGAACGTTGATCATTTGCAGCTTAATGGCATAAAAATACACATCGTTAGTGACGGAACAGATCAATTTGAAATTCCCACACGCATCACGCATCACAATCTTCCAGGAAAAAAAGAGGTGGCGAACCGATTCCCTTGGTTCGCCATTAGCGGAACAGACGGAAGATGGGGGATGGGGGGAAGGCCGCGTCCGTCGTTCACGTCTCCTCACTCGGGTCAATTTATAATCGTCACTGATTAGGCCGCTGTTCAAAATTGCTCAGTTATGAAACAAATTCTGAAATGTGTCAGCGGTTGTCGAGCGCGATGCTAGTTGACTTAAAATCGCCGTAGCACTCATCGACCTGCTCGTGAGTGAAGTAGCCTGTTCAAGTCAGTTTTCCACGGGCTGCCCGCAAGCCTGATTTCTTGCCAGATGGGCAACTTCCCCCTTGGAGTAGGAGTCCAAATGACGGTAGGATTAGCAGAGGCGGTTTGCCCTCCCGGGCAGCCAGCCGCCGTTCGGTGGAGGGAACTGAAATGAGGAAATCCACCTTTTTGAAAGCTCTTCTTGCAGGTATCGCTTCTGTCACCCTAGTTTGCGCACCGATACCTGCTCTTGCCCAACATGGCGGTCACGGTGGGGGTGGCGGCGGAGGTGGAGGTTTCCACGGCGGCGGCGGCTTCCGCGGTGGTGGCTATGGCGGTGGCGGCTTCCATGGCGGCGGGTATTCCCCCGGCGGCAATCACGGCGGTATGTACGGAGGTGGTAGCCGCTACGGAAGGATGGGCGGAGGGTCGCCGTCGGCACGCAGTTCCGGCGCCGGAAGGGCCTGGTCTTCGGAAGGCCGCGGTTCTCGTGACACCTCGCCTGGATGGCATTCGTTTGGAAGATCAGGAAACAGTGGCGGCATAGCTACCGCTCACGGCGCGGGCATTGCCGACGGGCAGTGGCACTCCTTCGGAAGCGCCCACAATGCGGGTGGCCTGACGCCGAACGCTCGATCCGCGGCGAACCCGTCGTTCAGCCGCGCTGGCGTCTTGCGATCCGGCAGTCCTGCCTGGCGCGGCGGCTTTCGCGGCGGGCGTGGTGGTTGGGGCTGGGGTGGTGGTTGGGGCTGCTGGGGCTGCGGCTGGGGGTTGGGTTTTGGCTGGGGCCTTGGCTGGAGTCCTTTTTGGGATTGGCCACCGTACTGGTATAGCCCGTGGTGGGACGACTATCCTCCGCCCAGTTACATCTACCCGTATCCTGACTAGACTTGGTCTCAATTAATGGGTTTGGGAAGGGCACGGCTTCCAGCCGTGCCGTTAGAGCCGAGAATAAATCAGGGCTTTAGCCCCTGAGGTCCGCTGGCTCTCCCCCCGCGAGCATTCAGGAGACGCTTCCAGCACGCCGGGGATCTCAAGCAGAAGGCAGCAGGATGTTGTCGATCAGCCGCGTGCTTCCCACAAACGCCGCGACCGCGACCAGCGCGCCCCCCGAAACATCTTCGACCGGATCCAGCGTCTCCGGATCGACGATCTCGAAATAGTCGAGACGCACTAAGCTCTCCCCGGTAAATTCCTCCCGCCCCACAGCCAGCAGCTTGGCCGCGTCCCGTTCGCCCGCTTCCGCCAACCCTTGCACCCGCATCAGCGAGCGATGCAGCACCAGCGCCCGCTGCCGCTGCTGCGCATCCAGATAGGCATTCCGCGAACTCATGGCCAGCCCATCCGCCTCGCGCACGATCGGGCAAACCACAATTTCCACCGCCAGATTCAGATCGCGCACCATGCGCCGGATGATCGCCACCTGTGCCGCATCTTTCTGCCCGAAGAACGCCGCATCCGGTTCCACCACGTGAAACAGCTTCGCCACCACGGTGGTGACCCCGCGAAAATGCCCCGGCCGCGAACGCCCGTCCAGCTTGCCGCTCAGTTCCTCCACCGTCACCCAGGTCACCGCGCCTGCCGGATACATCTCCTCCACCGGCGGCGCGAACAGCAGTTCCACGCCTTCGCGCTCCAGCAGTTCGCGATCGCGCTCGAACGATCGCGGATACTTCGCCAGGTCTTCGTTGGGTCCAAACTGCGCAGGGTTGACGAAGATCGACGCCGCGACTACGTCGGAAGACGCACGGGCCGCCCGCACCAGCGAAAGATGCCCCTCATGCAGCGCCCCCATGGTGGGAACAAATCCCAGCCGCTTGCCTGCACGCCGGGCCGCGCGGCATGCAGTGCGCATCTCCTCGATGGTCGTGCAGATTCTCAAAGGCGGGTCGCCCGGGTCTTGAATGTGGGGACAGCCGCCCTCGGCTGTCCGGTCGAGCAAAGCTCGACGCACTTGTCGTTCAGCATCATCAACTCATACACTCCCCACGCCTCACGCCGATGGCACCCACTTCACCGCCACATGCGCGCCCTCCAGCATCCCACCCACAATGCCTTTGTTGCGGCGAATCGCCACGCCGTCCTGCTCTGAGGCCCTGACGCCATTCTCCGCAGCCGCCACCACCCGCCCGTAAGGCCAGCTCGAAGCCGGTAGACGCGCCAGCGCCGCCAGCAGCTCGTCGGGCTTCAGAATGATCTCCGCGTTGTCCGCAGAATCGAGCAGAGCCACCCCGTCGGTACGGACAATAATGTAAGGGTTCCGCCAATTCTTCATGTCTTGAATGCGTTCGTACCGCGTAGCATCCGCCGGAGGAATGGCCTGTAATACGGTGCTCGGATCCGGGGCAGGCGCTGCGCGCGGTTGCGACGAACAGGCAACGAGCGAGACGATTAACAGCAGGACCGCCGCCCGGATGCGAAAAGACGTGCAGATCACGGGGCCGAAGTCACCTCACCAACGCGGGAACGTCGTTCTTCGCAGCCCAGATCAGCGCGACGATCCATCCAATCACGCTCCATCCCAGGAAAAAGTTGAGCAGGAAGATCGCCAGGAGGTCCCGCTTGCTCCGGGCCAGGGCAATGATCGACGGCAGAAAATACATCACGAACGGCAAGCCGAAGAACGGGAAGAAGAAGTGTGTTGCGAGCACCATGGAGCCCCTCCTTTTCCATAGCCTAGCACCATCGGGTGCAATGCGGCACTAGCCCCGGCTGGCCGCAACTGCGCCTGTCTCAAGATACGCAATCAACCCCGGCTTCGTTCCGCCTTATCCGTGTTCATCCGCGAAAATCCGTGGCAAAAAAGGCCGTCTTACCGCCCCATCGCCCGCTTCCGCGCCAACACCGTGTCGAGCCCGGCTTTGGTCTCCTTCGGCAGGTGATACGACTCCTCGTCCGCCGGATACTGGCGTGACCGCACGTCCGCCCGAAACGCCTGCACCGCGTTCGTGATCAGCGCCGCCGCATCGCCGTAGCGCCGCACGAACTTTGCTGGAGGCCCAAACGTCAGGTTCAGAATGTCATGAAACACCAGGACTTGCCCGTCGCACTCGGGCCCCGCGCCAATCCCGATGGTCGGGGTGCTTACCTCTGCCGTAATCATCGCCGCCACCTCCCGCGGAATGCCCTCCAGGTAAAGGCAGGCCACGCCCGCACGGTCCAGAGCCACAGCATCGCGCATGAGCTGCTCAATCCCGCTCAGGCTCTTCCCCTGCACCTTGTATCCGCCCATCACATTCACCGACTGCGGCGTCAGCCCGATGTGCCCCGCCACCGGAATCTCGGCGTCAATAATCTGCCGGATCAACTCGGCGCGCTTCTCCCCGCCCTCGATCTTCACCGCCTCGGCGCCGCCTTCCTTCACAAATCGCGCGGCGTTGCTGAGGGCACTTTTGGCGTCAATCTGATAAGACCCGTAGGGCATGTCGGCGACCAGCAGCGCGTTCTTCACGCCGCGCCGCACCGCCTTCACGTGGTGCAGCATCTCGTCCATCGTGACCGAAAGCGTGTTTTCGTAGCCGAGCATGGTTTGCGCCAGCGAATCCCCCACCAGCACCATGTCGATGCCCGCCTCGTCGACCAGGCGCGCAGAGGCGTAGTCATAGGCGGTAAGGCAAGTGATGGGTTCGTGGCGGAGTTTCTGGTCCCGCAGAGATGTGGTCGTAACCTTGTGGCGAGGCTCGCCGATAGGGGTCAAACTCATGATGTCCTCCAGTGCCCCTCCGCCTAGGCGGATAGAGCCTGTACTCATCTTGGTTTCTACAGCTTACACGTTGCTTCGGATATTGTAGCCGCAAAAGGGTTGTCCGTCGATGGCCTATTAAGTCACTTGTTACCATGGTTTTGGGGAAGGGCACTCCTTCAGAGGCTGCGGAAAGACTCACGATTCGTATCAGGCTATGCCTTCAGGCATAGCGTAAGTGCTGGCTAATCAATCACGCCTTCAGGCGCTGCGGAAGAACTCACAAATGCGCGCATTACCGTGGAAGAGCGGCCCCTTCAGGGCCGCGTAAGCCGCGTGAAATTCAGTGCGGGCTTCAGCCCCTGTGATCGTTGCTTCTTCGGGAGATTGCGTTTTTCCGCAGCCTCTTCAGGCGCTGCAGGGCGGAATGCGAGTCTTTCCGCAGCCTCTTCAAGCCATGCCTCGCAGACCAGCAGAAGGAAATGGCTTTAGCTTCTGAGGGCTTCCGTCGGCAGACCGATGGATGCATATGGAGGTAAGACGCATTGCCTGATGTCTTACCTAGTAGTAAGATTGCTTCATGCCCACCTACCGCACCGTGATCAGTTCCAAAGGCCAGGTCGTCATCCCAGCGGAACTTAGGGAGCAACTCGGCCTCGAGAAGGGCACTCCCGCGACCTGGACCGAAGAAAAGGGCCGCCTGGTGCTGACCCCGATCACCGCGCGGCGTCTGCGCGATATCCGGGGATTTCTCAAGCCCAAGCCAGGCGAGCCGTCCATGTTCGAGGAACACTTTGCGGATCGCGAACGCGAGCGCGAACGCGAGCGCAGACGAGAGTAAGAAATGTCTCCAGCGCTAGCTCGTGGCGGAGTGCGGCGATATGTGCTCGACGCCAACGCCTTGATCGGCTTCTTCGAAGACCGCAAGGGTACAGCGGGAAAGATTGAGCGCCTCGTGGGCGCGGCCTTGCGACAGGACTTACCGCTCTTGATGTCGGCTGTGAATTGGGGTGAAGTCTTCTACACAGCGTGGAGGCGGCACGGCGAGGCCCAGGCTCGGCAAGCCGAAGCTAGGTTGCAGGAGATGCCCATCGTAGTCATCGCGGTAGATCGAGAACGTGCCTCTCGCGCCGCCGCGCTCAAACAAAAGCACGGCTTAGGCTATGCCGACGCTTTCGCCGCGGAACTCGCAATGGAGCGCGGCGCGTGGCTGGTTACCGCCGATCCGGAATTCTCAAAGCTGGGGAAAACGCTATCAGTGTACCCGCTTCCGCGCTACGAAAAATAGCAAAAGGCTGGCCTTACTCCTTAACGCGCTTGCGCCTGCTATTCTCTCGCAGCCACACAGCATACCCTGCCTCATCGAGCGTACCCGCCGCAAGTCCCATCACCGCCTGCGTGGCGTCTTCCTCGCTGGCCTTGAAATCGAAGCCGTTAAGCTCAAGAAAGAGAATGCCGGTCACGAATCCAGTCCTCTTGTTGCCATCGACAAAAGGATGGTTGCGGACGATGCCCGAGGTGTAAAGGGCAGCCAGTTCGACGATGTCGGTGGAGTTGGCACAGGCATCATGCTGGCGGGGCCGGGCCAGGGCAGACTCCATGAGGCCTTGATCGCGCACTCCCACGGCGCCCCCATGGATTGCCAGACTCCGGTCGTGAATCGCGAGCGCATCGCGCCTTTCGATCCAGAGCGGCTCTTTCCTTTTCCTGGCCACGCTTCACTTCGCCAGAGCGTGCAGCGTGTTGCGGTAGCGGCCCATGATCGCTTCCGCCTTGGCCATCTTCTTCTCAAACGCGGGATCGTACGGGGTGAGCCGGTAGTCCCCGTCTCCCGCCTCAATCAGAAAGACCCGCTCCCCATCGCCCGTCCGCAGGCGTTGAATCACCTCTTTCGGCAGCACCACGCCCAGCGAGTTGCCGAACTTCCGGATCTTGAGCTGAACCATACTCCCATCCTCTCGCGTTATTACAATTGTAATAACTCTCTAGGATTCAGGCAAGGGCGCATTTTTCAATCCGGCCAACCACCAAAGGCGCCCGATCAGGCGCGGTTCTCAAACCCCCACCGCGTCCTGCCCGCCCAGCGGCAGGAAGTACTGCGTCCCCTTGATCGGTTCAGTCACTTTGCGCAGCAGTTCCTGCAGGTCTTCGTTGCGATCGACGAAATCAATCTCTGACGTATTGACGATCAGCAGATCCGACGACGTGTAGTGAAAAAAGAAGTGCTCGTACGCCTTCACCACTTCCTCCAGATACTCGTCGCTCACCGCCCGCTCTCCCGGAGCATTCTTTTTCTTGAGCCGCTTTTTCAGCACTTCGGGCGTAGCCTGCAAATAGATCACAAGGTCGGGCGTGGGCAATTGCTCGCGGAAATGGTTGTAGTAGCGGTTATAGGTATCGAGCTCCTGGTCAGTCAGATTGAGGCAGGCAAACAGCTTGTCTTTCTCGAAGATGAAGTCTGAGACCACCATCTTCTGCGACCCCGCCCCCAGATCGAGCGCCTGCAACTGCTCGAACCGCCGCACCAGAAATGTGAACTGCGCCTGAAACGCCGCCCCGCGCTCCCCTTCGTAAAAAGGGCCCAGAAACGGATTCGCCTCGGGCTCTATCACCCGTTGCGCATTCAGCCGCTCCGCCAGAATGCGCGCCAGCGTGCTCTTGCCCACTCGGATGGGCCCTTCCACTGCAATGTACCGGGGCAGTTCAAAAAGATTGGCCATGGGCTCGTGCGATGTCTCGGAATTGAGAGGATATCTCGGTTGCGCCTCACTGGCAATTGCGGGATGAGTTAACAGCGATTGGGTAATTGAAAAATTGAGTAATTGGGTAATTGAGAATCTTCACGCGCGTGGCCTTCCACTCTCCCAATTAGTAAATTCCCCAATTAATCAATCCGCTACAATCCTCCCATGCTCGGAACCGTGCTCGCGGGAACGGCCGCCGCAGCCGTGCTGACTGCCGCCGGATATCAGTCCATGGCGCCCACCGGACAGTGGAACGGCCGCACCTTCACAGGCCTGCCTCGCAGGACCAAGCACCTCGCGCTCACCTACGACGATGGCCCCAACGATCCGCACACGCTGCATCTTTTGGAAGTCCTGGCCAAGCACGACGTGCGCGCAACTTTCTTCCTGATCGGACGCTACGTACGACAACATCCCGAGATTGCCCGCGAGATCGTCAAAGCTGGCCATGTCGTCGGCAACCACACCTTCACCCATCCCCTGCTGACCTTCAACAGTGCCGCTGAAATTCGCCGGGAACTCTCCGCCTGCCGCTCCGCCCTGCGAGACGCGATCGGTGAGCATTCCAATCTCTTCCGCCCCCCGTTCGGCGGACGCCGCCCCGCGGTCCTGCGTATCGCCCGTGAACTGGGCCTTGAACCAGTAATGTGGAATGTGACGGGCTACGACTGGAACGCCCCTCCGTCCGCTGTGATCGAACAGAAGATCGCAAAACAGATTCGCGGCGGCGACGTAATCCTCTTGCACGACGGCGGCCACAAACAGATGGGTGCCGACCGCTCCCAAACGGTTCTAGCCACAGATAGCCTGATTCCGAAGTACAAGTCGGAAGCCTACGAATTCGTAACGGTCTCAGAGATGATGTCGGAAGCAAATGCCGGTGCCAATGCTCGTGTGGGGCCGGATCTTTGATCCGGCCGCGGCCCGAAGGGCCGCGCTTTTTCGTCGTCCGCAGCGGGACTCTACCCCCAGCAACAACCCGCGGCGCTCCGCGCCGCGACCGGGTCTGAGACCCGGTCCCACACGCACTCCTTATCCCCGCACCGCCGCAAACGCCTGCTTTGCCGCCGCAACCGTCCGCTGAACATCGTCTTCCGTGTGCGCCGCTCCCAGAAACGCCGCCTCATACTGCGACGGCGGCAGGTACACCCCACTGTCGAGCATGCTGCGAAAGAATTTCCCGAACTTTTCAGTATCCGACTTCGACGCCGAATCCCAATCCGTGACCGGCCCCGGGTTGAAGAACCAGGTAAACATCGAACCCACGCGGTTATGGCAGAGCGCCACGCCGGCGTCCTTCGCCGCCGCCGCCACGCCCTCCACCAATTCTCCGCTCAGCTTCTCCAGCCGCGGATAGATCTCGCCTTTGCGATCGCGCAACTGTTTCAACATCGCGCATCCCGCCGCCATCGCCAGCGGATTTCCCGAAAGCGTCCCCGCCTGGTACATCGGCCCCAGCGGCGCCACCAGATCCATGATTTCCTTGGGCCCGCCGTACGCGCCTACCGGCAAGCCTCCGCCGATAATCTTCCCCATCGTCGTCAGGTCTGCACGAATGTTGTACAGCTCCTGCGCTCCACCAAACGACACGCGAAATCCCGTCATCACTTCGTCAAAAATCAGCACCGACCGTTCGCGCTCGGTCAGCAACCGCAGCCCCACCAGATAATCGTCCGCCGCGGGAACGCATCCCATGTTCCCCACCACCGGCTCCACGATCACGCAGGCAATCTGGTGCTTGAATTTCTGAAACGCATGCTCGACCACCGAAAGATTATTGAAGGGCAACGCCAGCGTGAACTGTGTGAATTCCTCCGGAACGCCCGCCGATCCTGGAATCCCCAGCGTCGCCACGCCCGACCCAGCCTTCACCAGCAGAGCATCCGCATGCCCGTGATAGCACCCCTCAAACTTCACAATGTATTTGCGCTTGGTGTAAGCCCGCGCCAGCCGGATCGCCGACATCGTCGCTTCCGTCCCCGAACTGACGAAGCGGACCTTCTGCATGTGCGGAAACGCCCCCAGCACCAGTTCCGCCAGATCGGCCTCCGCAGGCGTCGAAGCGCCGAAGCTGGTGCCGTTGCAGGCCGCGCCCACAATCGCATCCAGCACATTCGGCTCCGCGTGCCCCAGAATCAG
>JADGNP010000190.1 GCA_017883425.1 Candidatus Sulfotelmatobacter sp.
CAACGCAATTCCTTGCGGATATAATGACGCCCGCGGATGTTTAACGGCAAGTCTGGGAATTGCGGATGGCAGGAGACGACCGTGACAGATTCAACTGAACACATGCAGATCGAGTATGGCACCTATGTCTCCTCCGACGCTGAAGCAATGGTGAAACTTCTGGGGGAGGTGTTCAGTCGTTACGATCCACCCGCCGTCGCAGTCGGCCTGACCACTCCTGAATTCGAGGCGTTCGTCCGGCTGCTCTGCCCCAAGGTGGTGGTCGAGGGTCTGACAATAGTGGCACGGCTGGCTGGCACGGGTGAGTTGATCGGCGTGCTGCTGACGGAGGACTCCGCATCGGCGCTGCCGGAGGGGATAGATCGGCTGTGCGCGAAGTTCGATCCGATCTTCGATATCTTGGGCCAGTTGGATACGGAGTACCGGGGCGGCCAAGTGTTGCGTCCCGGCGAGTCGATCCACCTGTTTCTCCTCGGAGTCTCCGATCGCGTCGCTGGACGCGGAGTGGCGCAGCAGCTCGTCGCGGCTTGCTTGGACCACGGGACGCGCAGAGGTTATCGGGTGGCGGTCACCGAGGCGACGAACAAGGTGTCGCAGCACATCTTCCGCAAGCAGGGATTCGTCGCACGCGTGCAGCGGTCTTACGAGGCTCATCGCTTCGAGGGACGGCAGGTGTTTGCGTCGATCGCTGAGCACGGGGGCCCGATACTGATGGATAAATTGCTCGCCGCGTGATGTGCGGTGCAACTGGTGTGGGCGATTGAGCGGGCTCTTTCAAGGTTAAAGCGTCTTACGGTTCTGTCTTGACTTCGGACTTGGCGGGCGCCGATGATTGCTTGTCGGCAATCTCCAGTCCCGCCTCGCGGAGGCCGTCGACAAAGTGTTCGACGAGTTCCGGCTCAAGCCACTTCCCGAACTCCTCCCGCGTCGCCCCGACGAAATCGGGTCGGATAGCAAGCAATTCTTTGAGCGATTTCTGCGCCGCCTCGCGCTCTCCGAGTTGAGCGAATGCCGCCGCGCATGTGGCAGGAATCCAAAAATAGCCGGGCATCTGGATGCGGAGGGCGGCGTCGATCGCGGCGCGGTAGTCGCGCGTCCGGTAGGCGTTGAAGACCGTTGCCAGCCAATACCAACCAGGAAAGTTAGGATTGAGCCGCATGGCGGAGTCCGCCACGGCGCAGCCGTGTTCCCAGTCGCCCGCACAAGCCAGCAGTATCCCCATTAACGCAGTCGTGGCGCCGTCCATCGGATTGAGCGCGATCGTGCGCTCCGCCAGCGGCCGAAAGGCTTGCCTCTCGCGCCGCAGGAACAGGATCTGGGCAAGGGCCTGGCTGGCAAGCGCGCTGGCCGGGGCCACTTCCATCGCTCGTTGCGCGGCCGCCAGAGCGCGCCCCAGCGGATCGGGCCGAACATTGAATCCGAACCAATACTCGTCGCTGTAGAGGGTCGCCAGCATGGCCCAGCAATCGCCGTGATCGGGAGCATTTTGGACGGCGCGCTCCAGCAGGTCCCGCACGGTGGCATGCTCCTTCTGGGTCATGCGTTCGTGCAAGCCGAAGACCCGGAACACCGCTTCATAGGGGCTCAATTGCGCGTCGCCTTTCTTCCGGATCGCCGCGCTGATGCTGCGCGGCAGGATGCCATGCTGGTCGGCGACGGTTGAGACGATTCGCGGGACAAGCTGATCCTGAAGGGCGAAGATTTCTTCCGGTCGGAAGGCACGGTCAAAGGTCTCCGCCCAAAGGTGGGTTCCATTGATCGCGTCCACCACTTGCACACCCAGTCGAATGGTCGAGCCCGCTTGGCGAATGCTTCCCTCCATCACGTAGCGAGCGCCCAGTTCCTTGCCGATCGCCCGGATGCCCCCCGACTCGCTCGAATATTTCGCGCTCGATCCCCGGGCCATCACGCGCAGGTAGGAGAATCGCGACAATCCGGTGATGATCTCTTCGGTGATCCCCTCGCCCAATGCTTCCAGTCCGGGCTCGGACCCGCGCCATTTGAAAGGCAACACCGCGACCCAGAAGCCTTCGTCGGCGCGGGCAGCACCGGAGTCGGTCGCAGCCACAGCACGCATGTTCGAAGTCGTTGCCGGGGTCACCTTCTGAGACGTCTGCCGCTCCAAGTCGCGAAACTCGTTGCTGACGTCGCGCGCCGTCTGCACACGGTGCCGCGGATCCTTCTCCAGGCAGCGCCGGATGATGCGGGCCAGATCGCTGGGCAGATCGGATCGAACGTCCGTGACGGGTGGTGGAGTATCCCGCAGAATCGCGGAAACTAACTCGGCTGAAGATGTCCCCTCGAACGGTCGCCGCCCCGTCGCCATCTCGTGGAGCACCACGCCCAGAGAGAAAATGTCGGTGCGATGGTCGAGCGGGCGGCCCGCGACCTGTTCGGGCGACATGTAGGCCGGTGTCCCCATGATGACTCCTGCTTGCGTGTGCGCGGCCGAGGTCATCGTAGCGTCAGCGAGGTTGC
Source organism: Candidatus Sulfotelmatobacter sp. (assembly GCA_017883425.1). Lineage (GTDB taxonomy): Bacteria > Acidobacteriota > Terriglobia > Terriglobales > Acidobacteriaceae > Sulfotelmatobacter. Next base: position 2,479 of record JADGNP010000190.1, read on the forward strand.
CGGCCTGAGTTTCCTTCGCGAGGCCAAAATCCAGCACCTTGACGCGGCCTTCGTTGGTGACCATCACATTGGCGGGTTTCAAGTCTCGATGCACGATCCCTTTATCGTGCGCGTCGGCGAGCGCGTCGGCGAGCGCACCGGCAATCTCGACGATTCGCTCGACGGGGAGACCGCTCGCAGGGATCAGGCGGTCGAGCGACTCACCCTCGACCAGTTCCATGGTAAGAAAGTTGACGCTGTCGGCTTCCTCCACTGAAAAGATGGTGACGATGTGCGGATGGTTGAGAGCGGCGACAACACGAGCTTCCCGTTGGAAGCGGGCAAGGCGTTCTGGATCGCGGGCCATCTCTGGTGGCAATACTTTAAGGGCCACTTCGCGGCCGAGTTTCGTGTCGGTGGCGCGATACACCTCACCCATTCCGCCCGCGCCGATCGCAGCGGTGATCCGATAATGCGAGAGCGTACGACCGATCAGTTCGCGCCTCCCGGGAGCCAGGCAGTTATCAGTTGCGGCTTTGTCGCAGGGCCACGGCAGCGCCGATTCTACACCAACGGCTTCGCGGGATCGCACCCGAGTAACGGGCTAAGCGGAAGTTATGCCCGGGACGGACTCTCGACCAACGCTGTCCATAAGTCGGCTTCTGGGAAGTCAAACCGCGGTCGTTATGGGAGGCGGCATCCCGAGATACGGGCTGATGCCCTAGCACGCTACTAGGAAGTCGGGCGAAGAGGCGAAAAGGCTTAAAGTCGTTCTGTGCAACAGCCTGAGTCAAGTTCGTAACCTGTGCGTCCATCCTTAACACGAAGGGGCCGCACTTTGGTGGGGGCACTTGGCGGTGCTCCGTATTTCCCTATTGCGTGGCTGCATTGGAACCATTACGTTAATCGGGTGATGTTCGCCCGGCGCAGTGGAATCCTTCTGCATGTCACGTCTTTGCCTGGCATCCACGGCATAGGCGATTTTGGAGATTCCGCTTATGAGTTCATCGAATTCCTAGCCGGGTCAGGGCAGAAAATATGGCAGGTCTTGCCGCTGAACCCCACAGGATATGGCGATTCACCTTATCAATGCTTTTCGGCATTTGCCGGAAATCCGCTATTCATAGATCTGGAAGCCCTTCGTGAGCAGGGGCTTCTGTCGGGGTTGGACTTGGCCAATGCGCCGCATTTTCCGGACGGGCATGTCGCGTACGATCAAGTAATCCCCTTCAAACAGAAGCTGCTACACAAAGCTGCTTCTGCCTTCTTTGCAGACAGAACTGAGGCCGACCGTCTCGCCTTCGATACCTTTTGCCAGAAGGGAAGGGAATGGCTGGAGGACTATGCGCTCTTCATGGCATGCAAGAGAATCTACAATGACACGGCGTGGGTCCATTGGGATGCGGGAATTCGTCATCGGGATCCCGCTGTTCTGAAGGAATGGCGGAACAAATTGTCGCCCGAGTTGGAGTATCACCGGTTTGCCCAGTTCCAATTCTTTCGGCAATGGGAGAAGATAAGAGATCGCTGTCGCCGTCACGGCATTAGCATCATGGGCGACATTCCGATCTACGTTGCTCACGATAGCGCCGATGTGTGGGCGCATCCGGAGTTGTTTCGCTTGGATGAACGAGGACAGCCCACTGCGGTTGCGGGCGTTCCACCCGACTATTTCAGCGCGACAGGTCAATTGTGGGGCAACCCTCTTTATCGGTGGGATGTTTCTGCGACTTCCGGTCACCGTTGGTGGATTGATCGCTGCCGGGCATCCCTTGAGATGTTTGATCTTGTGAGGCTGGATCACTTTCGCGGTTTCGAAGCTTACTGGGAGATTCCGGCCAGAGCTTCGACCGCCGCTGAAGGAAAATGGGTAGAAGGCCCCGGCGCAGAGTTTTTTAGAGCTCTCCAGGCTGAGTTGAAAGAACTGCCATTTGTTGCCGAAAACCTCGGCGTGATTACTCCCGGCGTAGAAGCCCTTAGGAATAATTTTGGTTTCCCCGGAATGAGCCTTCTGCAGTTTGCCTTCGGAAAGGATCCACAAGGTCCCAGCTTCCGTCCGCACAATTATTCTCGCAAATTGGTCGCCTATACGGGCGGACACGACAACGACACTACTCTGGGGTGGTGGACAAACTCAGGAGTGGGCGAAAGCACTCGAACCGAACACGATATTCGCGAAGAGCACGATTTCACCCGTGCATATCTGGGCTTTCAAGATGACGAGGTCAACTGGATATTTATTCGCGCCGTCGTGGCCTCCGTAGCGAATACCGCCATAGTTCCGTTGCAGGACGTACTAGGCCTGGGGAGCGAAGCTCGAATGAATTTGCCTGGTACTGTGAGCGGAAACTGGCGGTGGCGCTATAAGGCGAATAGTCTCACGACGGAAGTTCGTGAAAAATTACTCGCTCTAACACTTCTGTACGATCGTTGATTCTGTGCATCTGGCTTTCATCAAGGCGGCGTGGGATAATGGGCGCATGTACGCCGAGGCAGTCCGAGACGGTGCGATTCCCTCGAAGCAAGGCCTGCTCTTCGACGAGAGTCATCCTGTTAAATGCTCGGAATGCAACGTCGCCTATATCCTGCACTATGACGACGAAGCAGAGGCCGTGTTCACTTTCTGCGGCATCTTGGCGGATGAAATTGTCACCGCGCGCCATCCGGACCATGCCGGCAATGTGGTGCTCGATCCGGTGGCTCTAGATCGGGCACAACCAGGTAAAACACAAGTGGTGTGGTTCAACCGGATCCCCTTGTCAAATCTCCTAAAAAAGCCTGACCGTCGCTAGGAACGCTTTGCCCGGTGGCAGGAGCATCCGAATGTGCTATAGGGGCGAAAGTTCATCTTCGTCCTGCTCCTTCTTAACCCGAACAAACTTTTCTTCCAGAAAGCGCCGTGCCAGATCCCTGCCGCCAATACCAAATGCAATGGCCAAACCAAGCATTAGGGCCCCGAAAGCAATTCCGAAGGCCACCAGCATGGTCTGTTCCGCCAAACCCAACTCTTCGAATACCACAGACAATACAAAAGCCATAATGATGCTGCGCACGGCAAGGCTCAGGAGTCGAGGGGATGGAACATTCGCATTTACTGCGGCCAAGAGAGCAGCGCGAGCGGAAAAGCCGGCTGCAAGCAACCCGAAAAACAGGATCAGTACCGCCGTGAACAGGCGTGGCAGAAACAGAAACAATCTTGCGGTCTGCTCCTGCAGGCCCAAGATTCCCAGCACGCTCACTCCCAGCAGAAGGAAACCGAGCCAGGTGAGCCAGAAGACGAACCGACTCAACATCTCCGTCGCCGAAGGGAGCGCGGCTTTGCTAAGCAGCTGAGAAGCGCCTGCATTCTGCGCCAGTCGGTCGAACTTGACGAACCGAAGGATGCTACGCAGAATTACTTTGACCAGGTATGCGACCAGCCATCCGGCGCATGCGATCACGAGCATTACGATGAGACGAGGAAGGTAGTGTGCGAAACCTCTGGCGAGGTCGTGCACCGCCTGGCTGAGTTCGCTGATAATCATTTCCCGCATATGAGCCTCACTCTTTCGATTTCCAAATATCGAGCAGATATGGTTTCAATCGCTCGAACTCGAGGCATAAGCCTTCGATGTTGTTGGCGACGTCATTCGCGGAACTGCTGCGATTTTCGACGATAAACGTGAACACTCTCCCGCGAAAGAGAGGTGCGAGCGCCTGAATAATGTGATCCCGATTGATCACCGATTTTCGATAAGCCGCAGCAAACTCATAGACCGTCCTCACCCACAATTCCGCAGGGTAACGAAACTTCTCTTCGTCCAAGGCGGCGATACGGTTCAGCTCCGCCAGAGTGGAAGGAGAGAGAATCGATTGAAAGACGGACTCCAATTCTGACACTCCTTTCACAAACATCTGCCGCAGGCGTTTCCGGTTGACCCGCAAGGGTTCCAGGAGTAACTCCAGGTCTTTCCCGTTTGTAGGCACCTCCTGAGAACCAGAAATTGCGCTCCACACGTCGAAGTCGGACTCTAACGCCGAGAACAAGACACCAACGGATTGCCGCAATGTCGGGACAAGATCGGTGGCGCGGCGTTCGACGGGATCCTTCTCTCCGAGAAAGGCCTGGCAGATGCGGAATCCGCCTGTGACCGCCGCCAACATCAAGCGGAGTTCTGTTCCATTTTCACCGATTCCATCCTTCCATTGATTCTGGCAGAGGAATTGGCTTCCGAGACGGCCGGAGAAGCCGAACTCGGACATGTACGCTTCGCGGATCCTTGCGCCGTAGAGTGCGCGCACCATCGGGTACAGCAGGTTCGTGGTCAATAGTCCATCAAACTTGTGCCTGCGGTAAGTGGGGGAGACGAGATCGAAGCCTTCGTAATAAACGGGTCGGATAAGACTCGAGATCCATTCAGGGGTGACGCCTTCGGATTCTGGAGAGATCACAATACAAGCCTTGGCTCGGAGCAACTCGGCAGCCGACAGAATCGTCCGCAGCGCGACTCCGCTCTGCGGAGTCCTGGCGTATTGTGTGCTAATTGCGTGCAGCGTGCGAAGCGCATACACACTGGAGACCGGACGCGCGTCATTGATGGAAACGCCGGTGATCAGTTCCCGAGTGCCGTCCCGTGATCCTCCGTCGGCATTGATGATGACCACCCTCTCACGGGGAAAACCGCCCAGGATGCCGTTTCGAATCGCGTGAACGATTGAGCCAACACTCTTAGCGTTGTTATGAGTGGGCAAACCCACAAGGATATCGGCCTCGCCAACATTGATAAGCTGGCGGAGAAAATCATCGGTAAGAAAGTTCTCGTCTTCCACTTCAAGATTCCGTCTGATTTTGGTAACTCTCGGGCACTCGTTCCTTCATCGTTTGTGTTACCTAGACTCGTCGCAGGCGAAACCAGTACGACTGGTAAGGCCCAAGCGTCAGCAGATAAGGCAGGTCGCGCACGCGGGGAAAGAGATTATTGCCGAACATCTCGATCAGGACATTTCCCTTGTAACGCCCCAAATCCAATTCGACAGCTTGAGCGGCGCTCGAAAGATTGTTGACGATGAGGACGGTCTCGTTGCCGAGTCGCCGCCAGTAAGCCAGTATTCTGTGATTGGCTGGATAGAGAAACTCAATCGATCCCCTGCCTAACGCTGCGCTGGATTTCCGGACTGCGATGAGGCGTCGCATCCAATGAAACAGAGAATGTTCGCTCTCTCTTTGAGACGCGACATTTACGGAGGGATACCCATATATTGGATCGTGAATAATGGGAGCATACAGCCTTTCCGGGTCCGCGGTTGAAAAACCAGCATTCCATCCCCCGCTCCACTGCATGGGAGTCCTAACTCCGTTGCGATCGCCGAGGCTAATGTTGTCGCCCATTCCAATTTCATCTCCGTAATAGATGATCGGGGTGCCCGGCAGCGACATCAGCATCGCGTTCATCAACTCGATGCGCCGGCGGTCATTATTCAATAAGGGCGCGAGTCTCCTCCGAATTCCCAGGTTCAACCGCATTGTCTTGTCCTGAGCATACGTGTCGTACATGTAGTCGCGCTCTATGTCGGTGACCATTTCCAGAGTCAGTTCGTCGTGGTTCCGCAGAAAGAGGGACCACTGGCAGGAGGGCGGAATCTCCGGAGTTTGCTGCAGAATTTCTGTGATGGGCTTACGATCTTCGAGCTTAAGCCCCATGAACATCCGGGGCATCAGCGGAAAATGAAACGCCATGTGAAATTCGTCGGAGTCTCCGAAATAGGGGCGAAGGTCCGCGGGCCACTGGTTGGCCTCCGCTAGTAGCATCCTTCCGGGAAAGTGTTGATCCAGTTTTCGCCTTAATTCCTTGAGAATATTGTGAGTCTCCGGCAAGTTCTCGCAATTTGTGCCTTCGCGTTCGACCAGGTACGGCACCGCGTCAAGCCGGAAGCCATCCACGCCCATCTCCAGCCAGAACTTCATCACATCCCACATCTGCTCTCGCACTGCAGGATTGTCATAGTTGAGATCGGGCTGGTGGCTGAAAAAGCGATGCCAATAAAAGGATTTCGAAGTCGGATCCCACGCCCAGTTTGACTTCTCGGTATCCAGAAAGATGATTCGGGTGTCGTTGTACCGGGTATCGGTGTCGCTCCACACATACCAATCGCGGCGGGGATTGTTCTGCGAACTTCGCGCCTCTTGAAACCACGGGTGTTGATCGGATGTGTGGTTCAGCACCATTTCGATGATCACCCGGATACCGCGCTGATGGGCCGACTCGAGAACCTTGCGGAAGTGCTCCAGTGTTCCATAGCTGGGGTGGACCGAATTGTAGTCCGCGATGTCGTAGCCATCATCGCGAAGGGGCGACGGGAAAAACGGCATCAGCCATATCGCGCTGATACCGAGTTCCTGGAGGTAATCAAGCTTCTGTTCAAGCCCGAGGAAATCTCCAATCCCATCGCCGTTGCTGTCGTGGAATGTGCGGACATGAACTTGATATATGATCGCATCCTTATACCAAAGCCCATCTTTATTTGAGTTCAACCGCTTTCTCCTGGCGACACTCCATATTTCTCGGCAGAACCGCCTCAAAAGGCAGTTTAAACGAAGTGAGGCGTTGAGCCCTCGCTCTTGTTCCTTCGGAAGCATACGAGGAGCCAAACGAGGTACGATCTCGACACTTTACAGCGTGAGTCCGTTCGCCGGCTGCGCACGAATCGCCAGGTCAATTCTGAAGGTC
>JADGNP010000191.1 GCA_017883425.1 Candidatus Sulfotelmatobacter sp.
CCCGGCGCCAACAGCAATCCCGATCTGAATGCGGGTGAAGGCCATTAGAAGAAGTTTATGGAGATCGCGAAAGCGAGGGAAGATTACCAGTGGGAGACGCGGGGGGACATGTACCAGTGCGGCAAAAGACAGCTTCGACTAAGGGCGCGAACGCTGCGCCAGCCTGCGAATGAAGATCACAAAGAAGATCGCAAACACGAAAAGGCGCGGCCCCAGGCCGCGCCTTCCGCAAAAACATCTGGAGCTACTCTTTCTTGTCTTCGTCCTTGACGGGCTCGACGCCGCCATCGTGCTGGGCCTGCGCCTCGGCTTCTTCCATGGCTTTCTTGGTTTCGGCAGCTTTCTTGGCGCGGGCCTCGGTGCGCTTTTCTTTCTTCTCGTCGAGAACCTTCTCGCTTCCCAACAGCTCAAGGAAAGCCTTGTCGGCCCCGTCGCCTTTATTCCAGCGGGTGCGGATGATGCGCGTGTACCCGCCTTGCCGATCGCCGAATCGCGGTCCGACCGTGTCGAACAACTTCACCACGGCTTCATCGGTCATGAGGTACGCCATGGCCAGACGGCGGGCGGCGAGGTCGCCGCGCTTGCCCAGCGTGATCATCTTCTCGACAATGGGACGAGCGGCCTTGGCCTTGGGAACGGTCGTCTCGATGCGTTCTTCCACGATCACCGAGGTGACCAGGTTGCGCAGCAGTGAGCGCCGGTGCGCTGTGTTCCGTCCGAGTTTGAATCCTGCAACTTTGTGACGCATGGCAACCTCAGGGGCTAGAGCCCACATTTTTCTAAGCCTGGGGCGGCACGGCTGAAACCGTGCCCTTCCCCAAGCCAATTGCGAAAACATAACTCTACGGCCACTTCACGCTACCGTCGGCGAGACGCCAGCGCAACTCTTACAGCTGGTCGTCCGGCCCGTAAGCGGACGCGGGCAACGGTACGTTCGACGTCGGTCCCGGCACCGCATTGCCGTGCTCGTCGATCTTCATGCCCAGGCTCAGGCCCATCGAGGAGAGAATCTCCTTGATCTCATTCAGCGACTTGCGGCCGAAATTCTTGGTCTTGAGCATCTCGGCTTCGGTCTTCTGCACGAGCTCTCCGATGGTCTGGATGTTCGCGTTCTTCAGGCAGTTGTAGCTGCGCACGGAAAGCTCGAGCTCTTCCACGGAACGGTTGAGGTTCTCGTTGTGGATCTCGGGCTTGCGATCGTCCGACGACGACGTGCCGGTTTCAATTTCTTCTTCGAAGTTGATGAAGATGTTCATGTGGTCTTTCAGCAGCTTCGCCGCCAGGCCGAGCGAATCGGCGGGCGTGATGGAGCCGTTGGTCCACACTTCCAGGGTCAGCTTGTCGTAGTCGGTGATCTGGCCGAGACGCGCGGCTTCCACCGTGTAGTTGCACTTGCGTACCGGCGAGTGTACGGAGTCGATCGGGATGAACCCGATGCCCAGGTCCTCATCGAAGTTCTTGTCGGCGGAGGTGTACCCGCGCCCGCGCTTCAGGCGCATTTCCATGTCAAGCTTGCCGCCCTCGCTGACCGTCGCGATGTAGACGTCTTTGTCGAGCACTTCCACGTCGCCGTCGGCTTCGATCATGCCGCTGGTAACTACGCCCGGCTGATCGGCGCGCAGATAGATCGCTTTCGGCGCATCGCCACTGAGCTTGAACGGAATCTGCTTCAGGTTGAGGATGATGTCGGTCGCGTCCTCGACCACGCCGGGGATCGACTGGAACTCGTGCAGCACGCCTTCCATCTTCACCGCGGTGACGGCCGCGCCTTCAATCGAACTCAGCAGCACGCGCCGCAGGGCGTTACCCACGGTTGTGCCGAAGCCGCGCTCAAAAGGCTGCGCCCAGAACATGCCGTACTTGTCGGTGAGGCTGGCGGTGTCGGTTGCGAGACGTTTCGGTTTCTGAAAACCCTTCCAAAGCATTTGTTTCTCCTTCGGCCGTTTGGCTCAGTGCCGACTCCCTGAATCGGTCCGGATTCAGGTGGGTGCCCCATGTCTCGCGTCTTTTGCGAGACGTGGGGATTTTCGTCAGCAGAGGCTGTTCTGGCTCGAAATACGGACCGAACAACCGTCGTTGCTCGTTAGTCGCTTGTCGTTGGCCGTATCGGCTCACGACGAATGACCAACGACGAACGACTACTTGCTGTACAACTCAACGATCAGCTGCTCATTGACCGGCAACTGGATATCTTCACGCTTCGGCAACGAAAGCACTTTCGCCTTGTAGTTGTCGCGATCGACTTCCAGCCAGCTCACCATCGTTCCGTGGCTGGCAAATTCCTTCGCCAATTCGAGCACCGTGAGCTTCTTGCTCTTCTCGCGGATCGCGATCTCTTCCCCCGCGCTCACTTCATACGAAGGAATGTTGACCTTGCGGTTGTCCACGGCCACGTGTCCGTGGCGCACCAACTGGCGCGCCTGGCGCCGCGACTGGGCAAATCCCAGGCGGTAAACCACATTGTCGAGACGGCGCTCGAGTTGCTGCAGAAGCTTCTCGCCGGTCACACCTTTCGACCGCGCGGCCTTCTCGAAGTAATTGCGGAACTGGCCTTCCTGCGTAAAGTAAATGCGCTTGGCTTTCTGCTTCTCGCGCAACTGCAGGCCATAGCCTACGATCTTGGGCTTGCGGTCCTTCCCATGTTGTCCGGGAGCGAAGTTGCGCTTCTCAATGGGACACTTATCGCTGAAGCACTTTGCGCCTTTGAGGAACAGCTTCATGCCCTCGCGGCGGCATAGACGGCAGACTGCATCGGTATAACGTGCCAAGTTTCTTCTCCTTTAGATGACCGGTTTACGGGTTTGGCTTCACCCTTCCTCCCGGACGGTAAAACAGGTTTCAATGTTTCAAGGTGTCGAAACCTTGAAACCTCAGACTCTCCGGCGCTTGGGCGGACGGCATCCGTTGTGCGGAATCGGCGTCACGTCGCGGATGGACCGCACTTCAATGCCGGATGCAGCCAGCGCACGGACGGCTGACTCCCGACCCGAACCCGGCCCGCTGACCCGCACATCCACGCTGCGCACCCCGTGATCCCGCGCCATGCTCGCGGCATTCGACGCGGCCTGCTGGGCGGCAAAGGGCGTACCCTTGCGCGATCCCCGGAAGCCGAGCGATCCCGAACTCTTCCACGACAGAACGTTGCCGTTCATGTCGGTGATGGTCACGATCGTGTTATTGAAGGACGCCTGCACATACGCCAGCCCATGGGGCACATGCTTGCGCTCCTTCTTCTTGAAGGTTTTCTTCTTGCCCTTTTTCTCCGGTGCGGCTGCTGCGCCGCCCGCTGCTGCTGGTTTCGCCATAATGTCAGTTCTCAGTAGTCGGTAGTCAGGAGCCAGTTCCCAGTAGTCGATGTCGGCGTTGCCGACTCCTGACTACTGACAACTGACTACTACGTTTTCGACGTCGCCTTCTTCTTCTGTGCGACCGTTCCCTTGCGCGGACCCTTGCGGGTACGGGCATTCGTGTGGGTGCGCTGGCCGCGGACCGGCAGGTTGCGGCGGTGGCGGAATCCGCGATAGGAGCCGATTTCGATGAGACGCTTGATGTTCATCGAAACTTCCTTGCGCAAGTCGCCTTCCACCAGACCCTCGGCCTCAATGACCGTACGGATGCGGTTGACCTCTTCTTCGCTCAGGTCCTGCACCTTCTTCATCGGCTCGACCTTGGCTTCGTCGCAAATGCGCCTGGAGCGCGGATGACCGATTCCGTAGATGTACGTCAGCGCGATGTTGATATGCTTCTGGCGCGGAAGATCGACGCCTGCAATACGTGCCATAGAATCCTAATCCTCTTAACTGCCCAGCTTCCGTCGGCTACTAGCTTCTAGCTGCTAGCTTCTAGCAAACCGCTCGATCTGGGCTAGAAGCTAGGAGCTAGAAGCTAGAAGCTTCTTCAGCCCTGGCGCTGTTTGTGTTTCGAGTTGACGCAAATCACCCGCACCACACCCTTGCGGTGGATGACCTTGCACTTGTCGCAAATCTTTTTTACCGATGCTCTAACCTTCATACAGTTCTCAGTTCTCGGTTCTCATTTCTCAGCAAAACCAACCGGGCTTGCGCCCCTTCGACTGGCTCAGGGCAGGCCTTGGCTGGACAGCCGAGGCGGCTGTCCCCACATGATCATTTGTAGCGATACACAATCCGTCCGCGATTCAGGTCGTACGGCGAAAGCTCCACCGCGACCTTGTCCCCAGGCAGAATGCGAATGAAATTCTTGCGCATCTTGCCGGAAACATGCGCCAGCACCTGGTGTTTGTTTTCCAGTTCCACCCGGAACATGGCATTCGGCAGCGGTTCCAGAACCAGCGCCATCACTTCAATCGCGTCTTCTTTGCTCATCGACTCCTTGAAAGCTCTTAGCGGTTAGCTCTTGGCCTTTAGCTAAAAGCCAAGAGCTAAAAGCTAATAGCTGCTTTACTGCGTCAAAATCACCGGACCATCTTTCGTCACCGCCACGCAATGCTCAAAGTGGGCGCTGAAACTGCCGTCCGCGGTAACTGCCGTCCACTTATCGCCCAACACTCTCGTCTCAGGCTTGCCGTAATTCACCATCGGCTCAATCGCGATGACCATGCCCTCGCGCAACCTGGCGCCGTGTCCGCGAGCTCCGAAGTTCGGAACCTGCGGCTCTTCGTGCAATCGCGTGCCGATCCCATGTCCGACAAACTCACGCACGACGCTGAATCCGGCCGCTTCCACATGCTCCTGCACCGCCGCCCCAACATCGCCTATCGAGTTGCCGATCCGCGCCTGCTCGATGCCGCGGTACAGCGACGCTTCCGTGACTTCCAGCAACTTCTGCAACTCCGGCTTCAGGCCGTTGCCCACCGGAACCGTGATCGCCGCATCGCCATAGTAGCCGTCGAGCACGACCCCGCAGTCAAGCGAAACGATGTCGCCTTCTTGCAGCAACCGTTTTTCCGACGGAATGCCATGGACAATCTCTTCATTCACCGACGTGCATAAAACGCAGGGATAATCGTAGTACCCCTTGAACGCCGGCTTGGCCCCGAGTTCCTTGATCTTCTTCTCGGCGGCACGCTCCAGGTCCATCGTAGACACACCCGGCGCCACCAGCGTTCTGACATGGTCGAGAACCTGGCGTACGATGCGGCCGCTATGCCGCATCTTCTCTATCTCCGCCGATGATTTACACACGATTGCCATTCTTAAGCGTGATGATCTTCCAAGGTCCGGTAAATCTGTTCCGTGACGTCGTCCATCGGCAGATCCCCATTCACCGAGATCAATCTGCCCGTGCGCTGGTAGTAGTCCGCTACCGGACGAGTCTGCTCCTGGTATGCCATGAGCCTGGGCTGAATCACTTCCAACCGGTCGTCATTGCGGGTCACCAGCTTCTCCCCATTCACGTCGCAGAGTTCATCCACGCGGGGCGGCTGGAAGTGGACGTTATAAATCCGTCCACAGGAGGGACAAGAACGGCGTCCAGTGATCCGGAGCAATAGCTGATTATAGTCCACGTCCAGGCGGATCACAATTGGCCAGGCCCGGGTCGGACGCGAGTTGTCAAAGAGCTCATGGTCGAGCAGCGCATCGAGCCATCCGGCCTGGGCTGCAGTCCGGGGAAACCCGTCCAGAACATAACCGCGCTTGCTGTCCGGCTGCAGCAGCCTCTCGCGGACCATGATGCATACCAGATCGTCGGAAACTAATTCTCCCCGCGCCATCACCGCCTTGGCAACGAGGCCGAGTTCCGTCCCGCGGACTACGTTCTCCCGCAGCAGGTCCCCCGTCGACACGTGGGGAATCCCGTAGCGTTCCATGATGCGCTTGGCCTGCGTGCCTTTTCCGGCACCCGGTGGTCCGAGCAGCACCACAGGACCCACTTCATGCGAGGTTTCCTGCGCCATCGGCTTGACTAAAGCCTCCCGAGCTCAGTCTCCCCGGCGCCCCAAAACCACGGCCGAGGTGCAGCAACCCCACAACGCATCTCCACAATCCGTAGAGACGTTGCTTGCAACGTCTCCGCCGGCAGCACCGGCGCCGTAGACAAGACGTAGCCAGCTACGTCTCTACCAGAAGCCGCTTACCAGGTGCGGCGGCCGCGAATGCGTCCGCTGCGCGGCGTAAATCCGTCGTAGTGGCGCATGATCAATTGCGCCTCGATCTGCGTGACTGTGTCCATCGCCACGCCCACCACGATCAGCAGCGAAGTTCCACCAAAATAAAAGGTCACACCCAGGCCATTCGTCACCCAGTTCGGAAGCCCTTCGAAGAATCTCCCGAGCGGGCCGTAAAGGTGATTGAGGTGGATACCGGTGATCATCCACTCCGGGATGAACGAAATAATGATCAAATACAGCGCGCCCACCAGCGTGATGCGCGTCAGAACCTCATTGATAAAATCCGCGGTGCGCTTCCCGGGACGAATGCCGGGAATAAATCCGCCGTACTTGCGCATGTTGTCGGCGACTTCGCTGGGATTGAAAACGATGGAAACGTAAAAGTACGCAAAGAAAATGATGCCGACCGCATAGAGAAGGGTGTACAGCGGCTCGCCCCACCCCAGCCAGCGAAACAGGTCCCCGAAATAGCGGTTGTTGCGCATACCGTACCCGATGGTCTGCGGCAGCGTCAGAATCGAAGACGCGAAGATCACCGGCATCACTCCGCCGGCGTTGACGCGCAGCGGCAGATGCGTCGACTGCCCGCCCATCACCTTGCGCCCGACGACACGCTTGGCGTATTGCACCGGAATGCGCCGCTCACTCCGTTCCACATAGACGATGAATGCCACTACCGCGATCATGAAGACGAGGAGGGACACCATCAACGGGAACGTCGCCGCGCCCCAGGCCGCATTCTTGGCCTTCTCGATCAGATCCACCACACCCCGCGGTAAGCCCACCACGATGCCGGCGAAGATCAGCAGCGACATTCCGTTGCCCACGCCGCGCTCGGTAATCTGTTCGCCCAGCCACATGATGAACGCGCTGCCCGTCGTCAGGGTCAGCATGGTCATCAGCCTGAATTTCCAGCCCGGATCGAGCGCGAAGCCGCCCTTTTCCAGGCCGATTGCAATGCCGAACGATTGCACCGAACTCAGAATCACCGTGATGTACCGCGTCCACTGCGTGATCTTCTTGCGTCCGAGTTCGCCTTCTTTCTGCAGCTTGGCCAATGGCTCATAGACCACGGTCAGCAACTGCAGAATGATCGATGCCGTGATGTACGGCATGATGCCCAGGGCAAAAATCGTCATACGGCGCAACTGGCCGCCGGAGAACAGATCGACAAAACCCAGCAACGATCCGCTCGTACCACTCTGCGTGAAGAAATTTTCCAGCTTGGCGGTATCGATTCCCGGCGTCGGAAGGTGTCCGCCCAACCGGTACACGAACAGCATTCCCAGGGTAAACAGGATGCGTTTGCGCAGGTCCGGAATCCGGAAGATGTTAGCCAGTTTGTCGAACATTACTGCAAGACCTCAACCTTGCCGCCCGCCTTGGTGATCTTGTCCTGCGCCGACTTCGAGAACTTGTGTGCGTGCACCGTGATCGCAACCTTTAACTCGCCGTCGCCCAGAATCTTGACCGGATGCTTGGTCTTGATAACCCCGGCCTTGCGCAGCACCTCGGGAGTAATGGGGTCTCCATGAAACGACTCGCCCATTTCCACCAGCCGCTCCAGGCTCACGATGTTGAATTCCTTGCGGAAGATGTTGGTGAAGCCGCGCTTCGGCATGCGGCGATGCAGCGGCATCTGGCCGCCTTCAAAGCCGCGAATCATGCGCGAGCCAGTGCGCGAACGCTGGCCCTTGTGTCCACGAGTGGAGGTCTTGCCCATGCCGGAGCCCATACCGCGCCCCACGCGCTTGCGCTTTTCCGTCGCCTTCTTCGGTGCTCGAATATTCGATAAATTCATAAATTAAGCTCTCAGCTTTCAGCCGTCAGCTTTCAGCCAAAGCGTTTTACGCTGAGGGCTGATAGCTGAAAGCTGACAGCGCTATTCCACAAACTCCACCAGATGCGGCACCTTCGCCACCATCCCGCGGATGGCCTGGTTGTCCGGACGCTCAATCACCTGATTCAGCCGGGTGAATCCCAGCCCCTTGATCACGCGCTTCTGTTTCACCGGGGCACAAATGGCGGAGCGCACCCACTTCAGGTGAATCTTTCCGCTGCCCGAATTCGTTTTCTTCGCCGTCATTCTCTAAACCTCAATCGCTAGTGCCTTATTATCCGAATCGTTTTGTGGAAGGGCACGACTTTAGTGCCGTCCCGAGCCTATAAAAAACGGGGCTTTAGCCCCTGAGGCCGGCCACTACAGTTCTTGCGCCGTCTTGCCGCGCATGGCCGCAACGCCTTCGCGGGTCTTCAGTTGCTTCAGCGCGTCGAAGGTCGCCTTGATTACGTTGTGCGGGTTCGTGGTGCCAATCGATTTCGTCAGCACATTCTGCACGCCCGCCGAAGTCATGACCGCGCGCACCGCGCCGCCCGCAATCACGCCCGTGCCTTCCGGAGCCGGCTTCAGCAGCACCTTGCCTGAACCGTACCGTCCCAGCACGAGGTGGGCAATGCTGGTCTGTGTCAGGTTGACCTTGATCAGATTCTTCTTGGCCGACTCGATTCCTTTGCGGATGGCCTGCGGAACTTCCTTGGCCTTGCCGGAACCATAGCCCACCACTCCGGCCGAAGGGTCGCCCACCACGACCAGCGCGGCGAACGAAAGATTCTTGCCGCCCTTGACCACCTTGGTCACGCGGTTGATGGCGACCACCTGGTCTTTCAACTGGAACGAATTCGCATCGAGCTTCTTGATCAATGTTGGC
This sequence comes from Candidatus Sulfotelmatobacter sp., assembly GCA_017883425.1. Classification (GTDB taxonomy): domain Bacteria; phylum Acidobacteriota; class Terriglobia; order Terriglobales; family Acidobacteriaceae; genus Sulfotelmatobacter. Next base: position 8,797 of record JADGNP010000191.1, read on the forward strand.
ATTTTTATTCCTAAGCTTCTAGCTTCTAGCTACTAGCTACTAGCTACTCGGCGCCAGGGTTTAGCTAGCAGCTAGAAGCTAGCAGCTTTTCTAGAACCGCAATCCCGCTTCGCGCGCCGCGTCGGCCAGAGCCTTCACGCGCCCGTGATAGATGTAGCCGCCACGGTCGAACACGACCTTGGTCACGCCCTTGGCCTTGGCGCGCTCTGCAATCGTCTTACCCACAGCCTTGGCTGAGGCGACGTTGCCCCCGGTGCGCCGGTCTTCCTTTTTGCCTTCGGCCGTACTGGCGGAAACCAGCGTCTTGCCGTGCAGATCGTCGATG
>JADGNP010000682.1 GCA_017883425.1 Candidatus Sulfotelmatobacter sp.
AATGATCTTGATCAAGTTCTGGTCGTGTTTCAACGCCCATTTTTGGTGCAACTATTGGCATTTCCACAGGGTGGGCTTGCTCTCACACTGCCCCGCCGCCCTTCACTTCGCGCAGGAGAGTCGCAAGCTCATCCGACTCCCTCACCGTCGCCTGTCGCTCGCCAAAATGCTAACCGGCCGTAAAATTAACAGGTTACACAAGTTCCTCAACCCATCCATCTGCTAATGACTGCCACCCATGCCAATCAAGGTCTCGGGCCATCTTTTCAATTCTGAAAAGCATTCTGACTTGATTTTTACGGAGCACAGCTGGACTGAGCCGAAAAATAGGGTCAGGAAGAGAAACATAGACGAACTTTGTACCAGGAATCGGTGGTCCGCCCCCCATCTGTACTCGACTCGGCGCCCGCAACGGAAGAGCCACGCCGTCATGGCATTGACAATGGTAACAGATATGGTACCATGCCCCATGGTCGATGTTCGTGAATACCTCGACAGCAGGGGCCGTAGCCCCTATGCCGAGTGGTTCAACGGCCTCAACGCACAGGCTGCCGCCAAAGTGACGATCGCCGTTACGCGAGTAGGACAGGGCAACTTTTCCAACGTTAAGGGGGTTGGAGTTGGGGTTTATGAGTACACACTCGACTTTGGCCCCGGCTACCGAATTTACTTCGGCAAAGACGGTGAGCGCCTGGTAATCCTACTCGGCGGCGGAACGAAAAAGCGTCAGCAGAGAGACATTAACACTGCGGTTGGCTTGTGGCAGGACTACAAGCAGAGGAAAAAATAGGAGGCTTCATGGCTCTGACACGAGATTTCAGGCAAACGATCCAAGCGCGTGTGAAACGCGATCCCGCTTTCCGGAAGGTGCTGCTCCGCGAAGGGATTGAAAGCCTTCTTTCGGGCGACGTGGAAACCGGAAAAACCGTTCTGCGCGATTTCATCAACGCCACAATCGGATTTACCAAACTCGCCAAGGTCACACACCGCTCCCCCAAGAGTCTGATGCGGATGCTTGGCCCGACCGGAAATCCACATGCCCGCAATTTGTTTGAGATCATTGCATATCTTCAGCGAAGCGAAGGTGTGCACTTCGAGATCCGATTCCGTCACGCCGCCTAGTACTACTACGTTAAGTTACAACTGCCCAAGCAGGTACGCCAGGAACTGAAGCAAGTGGGCTGGTCCAAGGCGGCCGAGCTGGCCAAGGTGGCGCGCCGGGATCCGGAGCATTTCGAAAGTGCAAACTGGTTGCACAAAGCGAAGACGACACCGACACAGCAGTTCAAGGAAGAAGTTGAGAAGTACCTGACGGGAAGCAGCGAACCGTCGGAGCTGATCTATTTCAAGGTGTACAAGAGCCAGGTACCGGTGATCGAGCAGGCTCTGGAGACCGCCGCCCGCATGCTCGGGTCCGACAAATCCCGCAGCTATTGTCTAGAGATGATCTGCGCCGATTTTCTGGCAGGGGCAAACCTGGAGAACGGAAATCCCGACGTACTGCTGATGTCGCTGGAGCGGTTCTTCCACTTCCTTCCCTCCCCGCAGCAGCAACGATTCCTCGACAGGATGCGGCGATCGGCATGAACGAAGAAACTCCCAAACGCCCGTGGCCGAGGCTTGACGCCGAAAATTACACCCAACTCCGCCTCCAGATTCTTGAGAGGGATGGCTGGCAATGCCAGCACTGCGGCCGGCGCGATCAACTCCAGATCCATCACATCGTTCGCAGAAGCCACTTGGGAGCAGATTGCGAGGAGAATCTTATCGTGCTTTGTAGCGAGTGCCATCGCACGGTTCATGCAGCCAGCCGTTCGGAAGCGGCAGATTTCTGACCGCCCCATGGCAGAAAAAGCATGTTCCGACCGGGTTTTGCGACATGCTGGGCCTAGAATCAGCTAGAGTTGACGCGTCCGGTTTGTGATGCAGATGTGACGACAGAATCGCGGGAGAAGCAGAGAGAGCGCTGCGCCGGGGCCCACCTGGAGAGGCTGGGACGATTCCAGTCTCCCGCTCTTTGTTCATTATCTTCTAAATCGACACATACCCGCCTAGTGACTATTATATTAGTCTAAACATTGACACATGAAGTATTTGCACCGTATATTAGGCATACGTTTATGCTGAAGCTGCATTCTGTTGGCTCTCAGATCGCGTCTAGGCGGAAGGCTCTCCGGTTTAGCCAATCCGCGCTGGCTGACAAGGCCGGTGTGAGTCGGGCAACGATTGATGCGCTGGAGAATGGCCGAGCAGGTGAACTTGGCTTTTCCAAGGTGGCCAACATACTGTCGGCGCTCGGCCTAGAGTTGAAACTACAAGAGGCAAACCTGCAACGGCCCACGCTGGACGAACTCTTGGAAGAGGATCGTGATGTTAAAGGTCTGGACAGACGCCGCTGAAGCAGGCCTGCTGGACAGGCAGCGGGATCGCGGAAGTGCTTTTGCGTACTTGCCAGAGACTGCCGCCCAGCGCGCCGTCTCCGTTACCATGCCCGTACGGCTTCCCTCCTGGGACGCGCCCTTTGGCCTCGCTCCGATCTTCGAGATGAACCTCCCAGAAGGCGCGTTGCGGGAACGGCTGCGACTCGCCTTTGCGAAGGCGACTGGAACATTCGATGATTTTGATCTGCTCGCCATTGTTGGCCGTTCACAAGTTGGCCGCATCCG
>JADGNP010000683.1 GCA_017883425.1 Candidatus Sulfotelmatobacter sp.
TATGAATGAGTGGTTAGTGGTTAGTGGCAGTTAGTGGCCAGTGGTTCGTCGTGTTTCTACTAGCCACTAACCACTTTCTTCCAGCGCCTTTCCCGCCGCCTCCAGCGTGAGGTCAACATCCTGGTCCGTGTGGGCCAGCGTGACAATCGAATGCAGCGCCGCAGACGGTGAGGCGTACACGCCGAACGGAAACAGCGACAGCACAAACTTCTGGAAGGCGGCGCGGTCCACGAACTGGCAGAATTCGCGATAGTCACGGATCGCCGGGCGGTCGGTGAACATCAACTGAAACATCGGACCCACGCTCTGCACAACCACCGCGAGACCTTTCCTCCGGAACAATTCCGTGTACCCCGCGCACAGCCGCTCTGCGATGCGCCAGGTGTGAAGGAAGGAGGCATTGTTGTCGCGCGTGAGCACGCGAAGGTTGGCCCTGGCCGCAAACATTCCGATGCGCGAGCCGTTGTGGGTGCCATAGTGCAGAACGCCTCCCCACTGCAATGCGTCCATCACTTCGGCGCGTCCCACCAAGGCAGCCACCGGCAAGCCGCAGCCCAGCGCTTTGCCGAAGGTCACCAGGTCGGGAGACAGTTTGTAGAATTCCTGGCAGCCACCCGGAGCGATGCGGAATCCGGTCACCGTCTCGTCGAGAATGAAGAGAATGCCGTTGGCCCGAGCGAGTTCTTCCAAGCCTCGCAGATATCCATCCGCCGGAGGAATCACACCCATGTTGGCCATGATGGCCTCGGTGATGATCGCCGCGATCTGGCCCGGATGATTTTCAACGGCACGCTGCAGAGCCTGCAAATCATTCCAGGGCACGACAATCGTGTCGTCGAGAGCGCTTCGATTCAGACCAGAACTGTCAGGAACCTTGACGGGATCGGTGCGCAATCCCAGGGCGCTGGGCGGCAGGACGTTGGAACTGACCAGCAGATCGTCGTGCCAGCCGTGGTAGTGTCCCTCGAACTTCAGAATCTTGGGCCGGCCGGTCACGCCGCGCGCCAGGCGAATCGCGGCCATGACCGCCTCCGTGCCGGTGTTCGCGAAGCGCACGCGCTCGGCGTTCGGAACCATGCGTTGCAGCATCTCCGCTACTTCCAACTCAACGGGCGTTGCGGTGGCGAAGTGGGCTCCCGTGGTGGCGGCTTCGGTGATCGCTTCCACGATCTCGGGATGCGCGTGGCCCAGCGGCAATGCGCCGAACGCCATCATCCAGTCGATGTACTCGTTGCCGTCGATGTCGTAGATACGCGAGCCGCGGCCACGCTCCATGAAGATGGGGTGCTTGCCGAAGGTCGCCGGGCCCCGCGAGGAGGAACTGCTGGCCTCAATCAGCACGCCCAATGTGCGCTCGTAGACTTGTCTCGACTTTTCCGTGCTGAAAGCCAATCGGACCTCCGAACCAGACCTCCGAACTCGTGCCCCGAACCGGAGTCGCTGCGACTTGCTATGGTACCGCAGGGCTTCGGCAGTGGTGCATTTGAGAAGAAAGATTCGTATCAGGGCATGCCTTCAGGCGTGCCACATCAGCGCGCAGCACACGCCCGGCTTCAGCCGCTGCGTCCGGCCGCTGGTACTGGACGAGGAAACGAAGGTGACTTTCAGCTATAAGAGCCGGTGACTTTGATCACGAAATTGCACCCGTGAAGAGCTCCGGTAGTGGTGCAATTTGGATCTTTGGGCCCTCTCTTGAAGGCGTCATCCCGATCCCGGCGCAGTTCAGCCGGGAGAGGGATCTCGCGTGGGAACTTCCCCAGACGCGCTGCGGTCTGCGCGCGCAAGATCCTTGCCTCCGCCTGAAAAACGCCTCCGGTCAGGATGACTCCCAGGCACGGAGACTGCCGAAACTCAGACAGCACCGCCACCAAGAACCTCTGCGGGCTACCGGATTTTTGCCGATGGCATAGAATAACTGTTCGCGGGTAGCCGCTTATGAGCAATCCTGAGGAATGGAAAAAGTGGGAAGGCCGCGTCGACGGGAAATTTCCGCTTCGGCAGTGGCTGGGCGGCTCTGAACATAGCGCGGTCTTTCTTACCGAGCGACCCGGGCAGTCTCAGAAGGTTGCGATCAAATTGATCGCGGCTGACGCGGAGGCCGACCGTCAACTTTCGCACTGGCGTGCCGCGGCACAGTTTTCTCATCCTCATCTGATGCGCATCTATGAAGCCGGGCGTTGCCGGCTGGACGGCACGCCCCTGCTTTATCTCGTCATGGAATATGCCGAGGAGGATCTATCGCAGATTCTTCCTCAGCGGCCGCTCGCGCCCGCCGAAGTGACCGATCTGCTTCCCCCGCTTCTGGATGCGCTTTCGCATCTGCACAGCAAGGGATTTGTGCACGGACGCATCAAGCCGTCGAATGTGCACGCCATGGGCGACCAGTTGAAGCTCTCCGCGGATCAGATCGTGTCGTTTGCGGAGGTCAACCCAGCAAGAAGGCGGCGCGACGTCTACGATGCCCCGGAGACGGCGGCCGGAATCGTCTCGCCCGCGGGGGACGTGTGGTCGGTCGGCGTCACGCTGGTCGCCGCGCTGACCCAGAACGTATATTTTGAGGGCGAGCCTTCGCGCAGCGATCCCGACCCGCCGGAAACCGTTCCGCCACCGTTCCGCGGCATTGCGCGCGAGTGCCTGCATCTCGATCCCAAGCGGCGCTGCTCC
>JADGNP010000018.1 GCA_017883425.1 Candidatus Sulfotelmatobacter sp.
TTCGCGCCGCAAAGTTGTCCCAAAAGCATCGCAGGAATCGGCCAACCCTCCCGGTTTCGCCGACCAGAGACAGAATTGAACTCGCGATGCAGGAAACGTTTACTCATGATCGGATTTTGTATACTGTATTCGATCCGCTTGTCAACCACATTCTGGCTGCCCTCTCCACAGACCGGTTTCAGGTGTTCGGACGGGTCAGGTCCACGCCAAACCGAGTGTGCTCGGACAAGCAGTTTGCCCCAAAATGCGGCAGTGCGGGGGTTGGTGGACGCTTGGAGCTGGTCGGCTAAGCATGGTTCCCTTCACTCGGATTTGTTTTAATTGCAGTACTCTACGACTCTGGCGGAAATTGTCTCGGGAATCGTTTGCCATGAAAGCTCACTCTCACATTTCAAGACGAGATCTGCTGAAGTACATGGGCGCAGTCGGGATAGGGTTCACGGCGAGCCCGCTCGCCTGGTCCGCCGCGCAACCAACGGGACCAGTGACCTTCGTTGATGTGGCCCGATCGGCGGGAATCACGTTCCAGCACGACAACGCCGCTTCCCCGGAAAAGTACTTGATCGAGACCATGGGTTCAGGCTGCGGCTGGATTGATTACGACCAGAATGGGCTACTCGATCTCTATCTGGTGAATGGCGCGGCCACTCGCGTGTACAGCCCGAGGCAGCCCTTGCGTAGTGCGCTCTATCGTAATAACGGAGATGGCACCTTCACTGACGTCACCGGCGTCGCAAACGTTGCCGCCGAAGGCCTGTTCGGCATGGGCGTCGCCGTGGGTGACTATGACAACGACGGTTTCCCCGACCTGTTCGTCCTGGGCTACGGCCGATGCATTCTCTACCACAACAACGGAGACGGCACCTTCACCGACGTAAGCGCGCGGGCCGGCTTGGAGAATTCAGGGCGGTGGGCATCGAGTGCGGCTTGGTGTGATTATGATAACGATGGCCGGCTGGATCTGGTGATTGCCAACTACGTCGACTGGTCGCCCCAGCGCAACTTCTACTGTGGCGATCAGGGTCCAGGGATGCGGAGCTACTGTCACCCGGACGATTTCCACGGCCAGCCGCCGACGCTCTATCACAACAACGGCGACGGCACCTTCACCGATGTAAGCAAGTCTTCCGGAGTAGGGTTGAAGGGAGGCAATGGCCTCGGCGTAGTCACTTTCGACTACGACGATGACGGCTGGCAAGATATTTTCATCGCCAATGACCACATGCCGAATTTCCTGTTTCACAACAACCGCGACGGAACCTTTCGCGAAGTAGGATATGTGGCGGGCGTCGCGGTCAGCTCGGACGGTCAGTTTGAAGCTGGCATGGGAACGGACGCCGCCGACGCGACGGGCAGCGGCCGCATGGATCTGATGGTGGCTCACCTCGACATGCAACTTGCACGGTTCTATCAAAACCTGGGAGACCAGACTTTCGATGACGCGACCCTACGCTCGAAGATTGGCTATGCGACGTACCACATGAGTGAGTTCGGCACACGTTTCATGGACTACGACAACGATGGGGCACGCGACCTGTTTATGGCGAACGGACACGTTCTCGACAACATCCAGCGCTATCACGCCGACACCCGGTATGCCGAACCGAAACTGATGTTTCACAATGACGGGCGCGGGATTTTTGAAAATGTAAGTGACCGTCTGGGACCAGATTTTCAGCTGCCGCGGGTGAGCCGCGGCGCCGCCATCGCCGACTTCGACAATGATGGCGATCTCGACATTCTCGTGAACAACAATGGCCAGGCGCCGCAACTGCTGCGGAACGACGGAGGAAATGCCAATCACTGGCTGGAGATCTTGCTGATTGGCACGAAGTCCAATCGAGACGGCGTCGGCGCCCGAGTGAAGGTGTCGGCTGGAAACCTCATCCTCTACGACCAGCGGAAGGGCGGTATGAGCTACCAATCCGCACAGGATCCGCGCCTTCATTTTGGATTGGGAGCACATTCGAATGTGGACGCAGTCGAAATCCTCTGGCCCAGCGGAAGTGCGACCAAGCTGGCCAACCTCAACAGCGACCGGATCATTGCCATCAAAGAAGGTGCGGGCATCGTGGAGCGCCCGTTCCCGCGTGTCCCTGCGAAATGAGCGCGAGCGATCGTGATAGATAGACCGTTAGTTATGGATGCGGCTGTGCTGTTTCTTCTTCCGTAGCTCCGCGACCCGCATAACCCAACTTGCGATCGCCGGGAGCGGAACCGATGCGGTCGGCCTGTTCCCGATTTAGCTTCTCCAGAGCTGCAAGTGCGTCCTGCGCCTGTTGGGCGTCTCCGTGCCGCTGATAAGCTTTCGCGAGATTGGCGTAAACGGATGGCTTGCCGGGCTCAAGCTGGCGTGCCATTTTGAGATGCACGATCGCATCCTCAAGGCGGCCGGCGGTGAGGTAAAGGCTGCCAAGCGCAATCTGCGAGGCCGGATCGTTCGGTCGTTGCGTGACCGCCCTCTCCAGAGCCGTTTGCGCCTCCGCGAATTCAGGCTGACCCGGACTGACGCCGGAGCGGATCAGGGCTTCCCCAAGAACCGTCAACAGGGCGGGATTTTCATAACCTTGCTTCACGCCTTCGCGGGCGGTCCGGATGGCTCCACGGATCTCTCCCTCGAACAATGCCTGCTGCGCAGCGGCGAGGTAGCCGATCTCGCTCCCCGGCGCGAGTTTACCCACCAACTCAAACTGTGGTTTGGCCTGGTCAAGTTGGTCGAGTTGAGTAAGAAACATGGCTCGTTCGTAATGGAGTCGTGCCGATTGCGGCAGATTACGTAGTCCGATGTCTACGACTTTAAGCCCAAGCCCGTAATCTTTGTGGTCCATGCAGGCGTCCGCAACGAACACATAGAGCTTCTCGTTTTGTGGCGACAGGATGGCGGCTTTCTGCAGAGATGCCAAGGCCTCCTGCGGTTGCGCGTTTCCGATATAGGCCTGCGCCAGCAGATTCTCAACGTCGACACCGTCATGTCCGCTGCGGCGCAGACCGTTCAGAACCTCAATCGCCGGTCTGAACTGGCTGGTCCCCACATAGCAAAGTGCGAGGTTGAAAGTCGTGGCGTATTCATTAGCCCCTCGCCCGCGCGCCGCCAGCAGATGCGGGATGGCCTCGCGGAAAGAACCTTTGCGAGTGAGGGCAGTCCCGGTTTGAAGTTCTGCCTCGGCTTCCCGCTGAAATGTAAGTCCGGACTCGCCCTCCTGCGGCGGACTTGACTGGTTCTGGTTGCCCGAGACCTGCTGCCTTCCGGGCGCAACCTGGGCCTGGGTCGCTGCACCTTGACATAGGGCGAGCATGACCGTAGCGAAGACCGCTATGCAGCGTGGATTCGACGCTGAACGTAGCTTCTCGCAGGCAACGCTCGCTACTTCCATTTGCCCTGACCCTCGATAATAGTTATGTAGCGATCGATTGGCAGTTCCGTGAACCGTTCCGTCTTGCCACTCGGCTGGGGCCATTGTATTTCCAGCCAGTCGATTTTGGATCGCTTGCCCAATCCCAGGACCATGCGCGGATCGTGCGAAGAAAGATAGCTGCCTCCACCCACTTTGAATTGATGGCGCTTCAGATCGCCACTTTGATAGGTAATCCTTGCGCCGATGGCATCGATATTAGCCTTCGTACCCACCAACCGTACGCCTAACCAGTGGTTCTGCCGGCCGCGGCTATTGCGCAAAAGGACGGGTGCGGCGTTGTTTTGGGAAATGAGCACATCCACCGCGCCATCGTTGTCGAAATCACCCAACGCCAGACCGCGCCCGGAGAGCGGCTTGGAAAAAATCGTCCCGCTCCCCTGGCCGACATTTTCAAAACCTTTCCCCGTATTGTGAAAAAGCAGCATGGGTTCAAGGAACTTCACGTCTTCGACTCTTTTGTCGACTGAGTCATCGGGATGACCGTTGCAGAGCAGAAGATCGAGATCGCCATCGTTGTCGTAGTCGAAGAATTTCAGTCCCCATCCGCTCATCAGGCGCGTGGCCGCACCAATGCCCGTCGGAAGGGCGAGGTCGCTAAAGGCCTCGTTCTTGTCGTTGTGATAGAGCGAGTACATCTCGTGATCGACGTTGGCCTCGAACAGATCAATCCAGCCGTCCTGATCGTAGTCAGCCGCATCGACTCCCATCCCGGAACGTGGTTTGCCGAAAACATTCACCCCAACTCCCGCCAACAAACCTATTTCTTCAAATCGTCCTTTGCCCCGGTTGGCAAACAGGAAGTTGGGAACGGTGTCGTTGGTCACGTAGAGATCCATCCGCCCATCGTTGTCCAAGTCCGCTGCTACCACTCCCCACGCCTTCGCGAGAGACTGCGAAATGCCGGACTCCTTGCTGACATCGGTAAAGGTCCCGTCGCCATTGTTGCGGAAGAGCCAGCATGGCATGGGATCGTAGATGCTGGGAATGCAGTAGAAACGCTCGCCGCTCAGGAGATCACCGCAGAATTTGAGCTTGGCCTTGCTGTAGTCCACGAAGTGGCAGACGAATAGATCGAGCCGTCCGTCGTTGTCGTAGTCAAACCAGACCGCACTGGTCGCCCAGCCCGGCGCAGCCACGCTCGCTTTCGCCGTCACATCCGTGAAAGTGCCGTCGCCGTTGTTGTGGTAGAGCATGCTGTGGGGATACTGCGTGACATAGAGGTCGGGGAAACCGTCGCCATCATAATCGCCTACGGCTATGCCCATGCCGTAGGCATCACCGGGCACCCCGGCTTTTTGTGTCACATCGGTGAAGGTGCCGTCGCGGTTGTTATGGTAGAGAGCGTTACGCAGCGGCTGAGCCGGCTCATAGAAATCGCACCGGCCGCTGTTCACCAAATAGATGTCCATCCAGCCGTCGTTGTCGTAGTCGAGGAAGGCGCAGCCCGCTCCGACCGTCTCCGGTAAATGGGCCATCGAGGAACGCCCGTTCACATGAACCCAGGAAATACCGCTGGCGGAGGCTGGAATTTCTTCGAAGGCAGGTGAGGACGGCTCAAGCCCGGGAAAAGCAGAGGCCGGGAACAAACCCGAGCCGCCCAGCATGCCGCCGATTCCGGTCCAGCCCAGCATCTGCAGGAAGCGACGGCGGGAAGCCGGATTCCACCCATCGCTTTGGCGTTTCGCCATTCACTAAACCTCAGGTCGTATCATTTGGGTGTCTGAGCGCCCTGGGGACTCTTCGCCGACGCCTCTCGTTGCAACGCCATCTCCCGCTCTGCTTCCGGCTTTTGCCCGGTGCGGGCGTAGGCGGTAGCAAGCTGGTAGTGTCCGGCGGGATCTCCAGGCTGCATCTTTACGTAGCTTCGCAGCGGCGTGATCGCGTCCGAGAACTTCCCCGCCGAGTTGAGCGACATTCCCAGCGCAAGGTATGCTTCCTGAAATCCCTCATCGAGCTTCGACGCTTGCGAAAAATGTCCGATGGCCTCGTCCCATTGCCCAGCCTGACGGGCAATCTCTCCCAGCATGAATTCCGCCGAGGCGTTATCAGGATCGATTTTTACTTCTTGGTTGAATTCAGCCTTGGCTCGATCAGCGTCCGCCGGCGATTTGGAAAGAAAGATGCGCCCCATGCGATAGTGAATGCCCGCCAGTTTAGGTTCTTGGTCCAGGATCCTCTTGTATTGAGCGATGGCCTGATCCCAGTTGCCCTGCGATTCGAAAGCTTCCGCTTCGAGTTGTTCCGCCTGATGCGAAGCCGGAGCCGTGGCCGCCAATTCCTGCGCTGCCCGCGAAGCAAGTTCCGAATAAAAGTGGGTGGTGCTGTAGAGCACGTCGGGATCGTGGGGAAACTCGCGGTTGAGCTCAAGCAGTGCCTCGACTGCGGTTTCCGTCTGGTCAAGACTCATGGCGCACCGGGCCGTAGACATTACCACGCGATATTTGAGCTGCTTGTCCGCAAGATGCGAAGCGGCTTTCTTCAGGGCCGGCAATGCCTCCCGGCAGCGGCCCTTCGCGGCAAGACTGATGCCCCGCTCAGCCGAGGACAAAGCCGCCACCGCCGGAGCTTTCGACGACACCTGTGCACTGGACAACATTGCGAGGCCACTCATGCACAGAGTGAAGTAGCAAAGCCGAAAGGGTCTTGCGATGGAGAGTCTAGCCATTGAGAAATGTGGAACCTGACGTCGCCCGCTCCGCGAAGTATATCCTGCGATTCCGACGTGTAGGGCAGGTCGGGATTGTGGCTCTTGGATCATAAGAAATTTGGCGGTTCGCCAAAGTCAAGCGTAGTGTATACAATATCCATCGTCAAATGCATTTCGAACTCGGGTTGGGAGAGGAAACAATCTAGTGACGCGATTCGGGGCTCTCTCTCGCAGACACTTCATGACGTCGGTTCACGCCACTCTTTCGGTAAAGCGTCGAATCTGTTTCGTTCTCAATCGTTGCGATGAGCGAGGAACAAAATCGTGAAATTCACTCGACTTGCGTGCGGAGCCTTTTATCCTTTAGTTGTGTCGATCGTGTGCTGGATGTCAACAATCGCGGTCGCACAACACGCGGCTGACAAGCCTGCTCCGACTCCGGGGCCAATGCTCAACCAGGGAGCAGTGAACTACGACACTCCCGACTTCACCTTAAGGCTGGTGCGTTCCTCTCAGACCGTCGCCGCCCTCAAGCCAAAGGGAGCGGACGGCTTTGACTTCACACCCGGAGACCTGCTCACGGAGCGTTCAAAAAACGGATATTTTCATCTGGGTGACGTTACTCTTCGCTTGCGCACGGGAGACTCGGCAGACTGGAAAAGCTATTCGACCGCTGCCGCACGCAGGCCTGTGCGCGCGTTACCCGCATCTGGGAACGTGCTGGCCGCCGCCGACCTCACGCCCACTCTACCAGCGGATTTCCCGCTGCAGATCACGAGAACTTGGGCCGTCGATGAAGGCAAGCTCACCCTGCGTTTCGCGTTGACTAATACGTCGACGAAAACGGTGCAGATCGGAGCGTTGGGCATCCCTATGATCTTTAACAACGTGCTCAACGACCGGTCGCTGGATCAGGCTCACGCGATTTGTTCGTTCTACGATCCCTACGTCGGCGAGGATGCCGGGTATCTGCAGGTAACCCGACTGAACGGGCACGGTCCGGTCCTGTTGGTGATCCCCGATGGCAAAACTCCCTTCGAGGCTTACAACCCCATTCTGGACAGGAAGGGGCGCTGGGGCGCAGCGCCGGTATTCACTGATCCCACACCGCGAGGAATCACGTTCGAGGGATTCTACGAGTGGATGGTCCACAGTCAGGCTTACGCCGAAAATGAATGGAAAAATGCGCAACCCTGGAACACGCCCACCGGCCTCACCCTCGCGGCGGGCGAGTCGAAGACCTACGGGCTCAAGTTTGTAGTCTCCGATTCGATTCGGCACATCGAGAAAACGCTTGCGGACGATCGCCGACCGGTCGCTGTTGGTGTACCGGGTTATGTGCTTCCCCAGGATATCGAGGCGCGCCTCTTCCTTAAGTACAGCCAGCCCGTCACCTCGCTCAAGGTTGAGCCTCAATCGGCTATCGAGATTCGCGAGGATTCTCCCAATCACGGGGGCTGGCAAGCCTACACCTTGCTGGGAAAGACATGGGGGCGCTCGCGCCTGACCGTCACCTATGGCGACGGGACAGTGCAAACCATTCACTACTTTGTGATCAAGCCAGCCGCACAAGCCGTTGCCGACATGGGACACTTTCTCACCACTCGCCAGTGGTTCGCCGATTCGAGCGATCCGTTCCACCGCGCTCCTTCAGTGATCACTTATGACCGCGAGACCAATCACATAGTCCTACAGGACAGCCGCGTCTGGATCGCAGGTCTGAGCGACGAGGGCGGCGCCGGTTCATGGCTGGCGGCGATCATGAAGGAACTAGTTCAGCCAGACAAAGAAGAACTCGACAAACTTCAGCAGTTCGTCGACGGCGTTTTATGGGGTGGGCTGCAATCCAAGGACGGCCCCCACCCATACGGCGTGCGCAAGAGCCTCTTCTACTACCAGCCCGATCAGATGCCACTGAAGTACTACGACAGCAACTTTGACTGGAAATCCTGGACAAGTTGGAACAAACAGGCCTCCGCGGCTGTTGATCGTTCTTATGACTATCCCCACGTGGCGGCGGCGTACTGGGTGCTCTATCGCCTGGCTCGGGATCACCAGGGGCTGGTCACCAACCATCCTTGGGGTTGGTATCTGAATCAAGCCTACGAGACCTCGATGGCCATGACCGGCTATGCTAAAGACCTCGCGGCGTTTGGTCAGATGGAGGGCTCTATCTTCGTGCAGATCTTAGCCGACCTCAAACTCGAAGGCATGAACACACAAGCAGTTGCTCTGGAGAGTAAGATGCGCGAACGCGCCGACCACTGGGCGAAGCAGGCCTACCCATTCGGTAGCGAAATGCCCTGGGATTCCACCGGTCAGGAAGAGGTCTATGCTTGGACAAAGTATTTCGGCTATCAAGACAAAGCCAAGGTCACGCTCGACGCAATTCTCGGATACGATCCGGCAATTCCCCACTGGGGCTATAACGGTAGCGCGCGCCGATACTGGGACTTCATTTTTGCCGCCAAAGACCAGCGGCTCGAACGTCAATTGCATCACTACGGTTCGGCACTCAACGCTATCCCGGTCCTAACTGAATATCGTGAACATCCTGAAGACTTCTACCTGTTGCGAGTTGGCTACGGCGGAACCATGGGGACACTCACTGACATCGACCAGGAGGGGTTTGCCTCGGCAGCGTTCCACGGGTTTCCGGATATGCTTAAACCCGATCCCCTCAGCGGCGACTATGGCCCCAACTTCTTTGGGCACGCTTGGAACACCGCCACATACATTGTGGATCACCCCGAGTTGGGGTGGATTGCCTTTGGCGGGAACGTCAAAACGCAAGGCAATGTGGTCACGGTAACTCCGCGCGACTCATTCAGAGCACGGATTTACATAGCCTCCCTGGGATTATGGCTAACACTCGATGCGGGCAATTTTGAAAGTGTTGAAGTGAATTCAACTACGGGTGTCGTGCGAGCGGGACTCGCCGGAGGCACTGAGGTGACTCCAGAAGCCTTGCTGCGTGTAGAACAACCGGCTAAGGTTAGCGATGTCGGGACTTATCGTCCGGCATCCCTCTTGAGGTCTGAGCGCGGCACCTATGTGGTTCCGCTCCACAAAGAAACGACCTGGCTAGAACTCAACACTGGCCGTTGAATCTTAGCCAGCAGCGCCGCGTTCGGTGGTCGTGCCTGCGGTGGCGCGTCCTCAGGAACCTACCACTCAATGTAGTACGCACCCTCACGATGAAGCTCGGGCTTTCCGGCAACAATGACGCAGTCCGGCTTGATCCGTCCGTTCGCGCCGACGACCACCTGACAGAATCGCCACTGATCGGAGCCGAGGTTCACGTACTTGCTGAGGTTGATCTTCGGAGTCTTGACGACTGATGAAAAGCCCATACTTCCTTCCAATCCATATTTTCGGTATGGATTCTATATGGGCATCGCGGAAGTACAACAAATTAAAAGAGCTGGCGGAGAGAGTGGGATTCGAACCCGCCTGAAAACGTAAACTAAAGGACTTGCAGCGCACAGGTAGCGACCTAAAGCAACGCAAGTTCACGGTAATACAGGGTGGAGGGTTTCAGGGGGTTTCATTCGAACGATTGAAAAAGCCCAATGCCCTATCGACGCCATTCTCGAAACGCCATGAGAAAAAGTGCGGACTCAGCAAATACCATCGTCAAAATATAGTACGCGATGATCGATGGACCGTCGTGAATCTCATTCATCTGAAGAGTGCTGAGCGATTGTCGATGGCGGCGTTGATCCTGACGTTGCTCTTCACGCCGGGGATGGCTCACGCGCAAAACGTGCAGGTGGATCTGTCGTCCACGTCAGCCTTGTGTGGCGGACAGGAGTGTTTCAATACGGCTGGCCTGTTCAACACGGGAATTCAGTTTCTGGGAACGTCCGGCATGGACAACGGAAACAACTGCACGCCCACTCCGCCGTACACGAATTGCCCGGACGCGTATTCGGCGAATCAGTTGGGACTTTCCTCGAGCACGCCCCCGACCCTCACGCCGCCGTCTCTGAACGTGCCGTTTAACTTCGGGACGGTCAACGCGGCCAACTGCGGTCCGGCAACCACGGTTTCCTGCACCTTGAATGTGCTGAACCTCACCTCTTCGGGCGTGGTCG
Organism: Candidatus Sulfotelmatobacter sp.; assembly: GCA_017883425.1. Taxonomy (GTDB): domain Bacteria; phylum Acidobacteriota; class Terriglobia; order Terriglobales; family Acidobacteriaceae; genus Sulfotelmatobacter. The sequence continues at coordinate 10,161 of JADGNP010000018.1, forward strand.
TCACTCTTCCCGCGGCGCAACAAGCGCTCTACTCCACCGTGATTGTTCTGGGCACTCAGGTCGGCCAGGCCACCACTCGTCTCAATCATGTCTAATGCCGCGAGGTGAACCGCGCGTCTCGAATCCTACGGATTGAAATAAGTATCTTTTGCCATGCGAATGAACGCCGCTTCCGATTCGGGAGATGAGCTGATGCGCCAATCGGCTTCCTTGTTGATGTCGAACCAGACGAGACATTTGATGAGTGGGAAACTGGCGCGGAGAGTGGGAATGATTTCATCGATCCACTTGCCTTTGTCTCCCCCCACTTGAGCTGAGGACATCTCTCCAATCATGATCGGCTTTTTCCTGGCTGCAAGGAGGGGGTAGATGTCCCGGAAGACCTGTTGGAATGTTTGCCAGCCACCGTTCGTCGTACCCCAGTTGTACCCATCGACCCCGGTCCAATCGACATAGGCATCGCCTGGGTAGTAGTCCATCGTATCTTTGTTACCTCCGTGGATATCCGTGACGTTGGGACACCACACCCAAACCACGTTGGTAGCGCCCGCGGCAAGGAAGATATCGTGAATATGCCGATAGGCGTCAACGTACAAGGGTGCATTGTTGCCGCCCCACGCCTCGTCACCATTCATCTCCGCGGCAAAGTCGAGGAAGAACTTCTTGCCGAGTGCTTTGGAGCCGTTGGCACGGGCTACTATCGTGGCATCGAGGCTCCCGTCAACGATCTTGGCGAACTCGATCTTGTGAGGTTCCCAATTGACGAGAGGGATGCGTCCGGCATCCAGGTCTGCCTTGGTGACAGAGCCGGTCCAGTCGTCGTTCCACGCGTAGTAAGTGAGGTGAACGGCGGGTGTCCGCCCGATCTTCGCCGTGGTCTGCGCCAAGGTACCGGCGCCGTAGTACTGCCCGAGCAACGCGCCGGTTGCCGGCTCCAGAATGGACGATTCACTGCCATTTGCAGAGCCTAACAGCCATCCGTCGGAAGCAAAGATCATGACGCCCGCTAGAGCGACTCTGCTCAGACTTTTTCTTATGGCTATCCCTCTCATGGCTAACTCCTAAGACGAATTTCAGTTGCGCGACTCTGCCGCCTGTTTGAATTCCGAACTGTGCCATAACTAGTATAAACTTGAAAATCAGTGCAGGCATCAGACACTGAACGGTGACACACGTATCCGAAAGTGCTGCGGACACTGTGCTGCTTAACATTCTGCCATCGACGGACTCATGGCCGAAGCGCTGTAGGGCTTTAGGTTTTTCCCACTACTCATCGCAAAGAGAGCAACAAGGAACTATTCCCCATGTCAGTATCAACTGAATCGCAAGCAGGCTTTCTCTCCCGCCGCCGGTTCTTTAGCTGGGTCAGTTCGCTCGCCGCTGCCCTGGGTGCGGGGTCTTTGGCCTCATCCGTAGCTTCGTCCGCCGAGACTTTTGCATCGCCGACGGCATCATCTGATGGTGAGGATTACTATGCGAAGCTTGGGGTCCCGACGATTATCAACGCCGCCGGCACCTACACCACGCTAACGGCTGCCTGCATGCCCCCGGAGGTTCTGGCGGCAGTGCAGAAGGCTGCGCTTCATCCTGTGCGTTTGCACGAACTGCAACAGAAGGCAGGCGAGTACATCGCGCGTCGTCTCAAGTGCGAGGGTGCGGTCGTGACCTCGGGGGCTTCGGGAGCCATCAGCCTGGCGACTGCGGCTTGCCTGCAGTATGCAAACAACATCAGCATTTTGGAAATGCCGCAGGCGATTGAGGGCATAAAGAATCAGGTCATCGTGCAGCGTGCGCATCGCTATGAATATGACCGCGCCATGTATCTCTGTGGGGCGCGGGTGACCGAGGTGGTCACGCTCGACGACTATAAGCGCGCGTGCGGCGCAGGCCGGGCGGTGATGACGAATTTTTTCAACGCTGCGGAGGATGAGGATGGGATCGCAGCGAGCGCACAGATTGGTCGGGAAGAGTGGCTGCGGGTGGCGCACGAGTACAAGATTCCGTGCCACCTGGATGCAGCCGCTGATATGCCTCCGATCTCGAATCTATGGAAGTACACTGGCATGGGGTTCGACCTTGTGGCCTTCTCGGGGGGCAAAGGGATGCGCGGTCCTCAAAACGCAGGCCTGCTTCTGGGCAGGAAGAGCCTGACGGATCTTGCCCATGAGAACAATAACCCGGGAGACGGCATAGGCCGCGGCATGAAGGTAGCTAAGGAACAGATTGTGGGGATGGTTGCGGCGGTCGACTGGGTTCTCTCGCACACGGAAGAGTCGATGCAAGGCGACTACCAGAAGAGGGTTGATCTTATAGCCGCTGCCATGAAGGGCATCCCATCTGTCCGGACGGAAACCGTAGTGCCGAAGATCGCCAACCACGTTCCACATCTCCTCATACGTTTCGACCCGAAGGTCATTGGCGTCACCACGGACCAGATCGTTGAGGTTTTGCGCAATGAGAAGCCTTCGATTGAACTGAACCCGAACACGGGACAAAAACCCAACCAGGGCATTCCAGCGGACGGCAACACGCTCGTGGTTGGGGTGTGGATGCTGCAGCCCGGCGAAGATGTGCTCGTTGGCCAACGTATTCGAGCGCTTCTTACCAGAAAAGCGTGATCACCGTTTGGAGCGAGCCGGTGTCAACGCTACGCGCAGTTCAACTCCGCGGGCCAACCAACTCCGCCCGCCGCTTAGCGCACGATGGCTCCTCAATCGAGCGCACGGCTCCCACACAGCAGATCCGCAATGCCAGATTTAATGCGGGCTCTTCGGATCAGACGGCTGATCGGCCGTCAGTAGACCACATCGCTCAACGCCCCAACTTATTTGACGTTCGGGATCTCCCGGCTACGTAGAATATCGAAGTAGCGCTGCACTTTGATGATCTAGCTCTCTGTTGGGCACGCCCCCGTCGCGCAGAAACGATGCCAGCTAGCCGGGATGGGCGAGGATGTTGGGGACATAGGGGATTTCGCAAAGAGCGAAGTACCCAGGAGTTCCTTCATGCCGTTGCGCGGGTCGCGTTCGCGCATGCCAGCTACCGGCGTATCGACCGTTATCACCAGCACTGAGAAACCGGCACGACGGGCCCGATCGAGGGCGCCTTCGGCCGCTTCGCGACCACCGAGCGAGTACAGTTGGTACCAGACAGGTCCTTGGGAGGCAGCTTTTACATGCTCCAGTTTGTGCCCGGAAATGGTGGACAGGATATAGCCGGTGCCGGCCGTGGCCGCGGCGCGAGCAACCGCCATTTCGCCGCCAGGATGCATCAGCCGGCTGTATCCCACAGGAGCGAGCATCGCTGGGAAAGAGAGTTCGTGTCCGAGCACGCGCGTCTTGAGGTTGCAATCGGCTATGGCAACAGCACCGCGAAGACGGAAAGTCACGTCGCGGAATGCACGACAATTCTCGGCCAGGGTGAGCTCTGCTTCCGCGCCGCCGTCGAGATAATCGAACACCGACTTGGGGAGACGGCGTTCCGCCAGGCGGCGCAAATCCTCGATGTTGACGACTTGTGAAGAACGCAGAGCCCGGTTCGCTACCATTCTTGATCTCTTGGGTCAGTCGAACTCAGTGTGAAGACCCGCCAACATAGTTTCCATAACCCACAATGACAGTCGAGCTAACCAGAACCAAAAGGCTGAATGCTACCAGCAGCTTGGTCCTCCCCCCCGCGCCCTTCCACTCTTTCAGCGCGATACCCCACAGGGTGCTGAAGATGATGATGCTGGCCATGTGCAACGTCCAACTGGAGAACTTGTATCTTCCCATCTGGGTCTCGCCCATGGTGTAGAAGAAGAACTGCATGTACCAAGTCGTGCCCGCGAGAGCCGAGAATAAGTAGTTGGCAAGCATGGGAGCCCTGACAGCAGTGCCTTGTGCAACGGCCGCGGCTACCGCCATCTCTTCTCCTGGCGCATCAGTAGCGGTTTCTAAGATATGTTCTTCGTGGCGCGCTGGAATTCTGCCGCGAATCTCGGACTCGAAGTACTGGTAACCAGTCCGGTTGCGAATGTTCAAAATGACGCACCAGATGAAGTTCGTGGTAAAGCCACCGGCGAGCACAACGACCAGCACGGGAAGTCCCTGCCACAAAACTGGAGTGCCATGCTGGATCGTGAGAGCCTTGATGGGATCTCCCGCCGCGAGTCCGTAGGCAAAGCAGGCGCTCATTACACCGGAGAAGGTCGCCACCAGCAAGCCCTTCTTCAAGTCGAATTCCTTGATCGAGGCACGCTTTTGCTCGGTCGACATCTCTCGTTCTTTGGATACTCCAGCAGCGCCTGCGACCGCGATACCGAGAAGACAGACGGCAACGCCGCCAAGAATCACCAACCCGGAGCGAGTGCCGAGTACTTCGGATGCGAAGACTCCACGAAAGATCGGAGGCATCAGCGTGCCGAACGCGGCGGTATATCCGAGAACCATAGCCATGCCCAACGACATCCCCAGATATCGCATGGTGAGGCCGAAGGTGAGGCCGCCGAGTCCCCACAAGACTCCAAAGGCATACGCCCAGAAAAGGCTGCTCGCCGGAGCTTCGTGCAGCACGCGAGTGAGGTCGTGGGTCATAGTCAACGCGAGGATCCAGGGAGCGATGATCCAGCTGAAGAATCCGCCAACCAGCCAATAGGTTTCCCAGGCCCAGTTCTTTACCCCGCGATAGGGAACGTAGAAGCTGGCGGAAGCGAGACCGCCGAGCCAGTGAAAAACCACCCCTAGTGCAGGGTTCATGGAGTCCTCGTGTCTGAATTACAGGTGAAAGACCTCTTCTAACGGCTGCATGGCGCGATCGGGCAACACGCCGTCGGGCTGCACGAAAAAATCGCCCATCTCGCGTTGCCAGCGTTTGTTGACTTCGCGCTTGGCCATCCCGGCGCGGGCGCGTTCGAAGTTTTCCGTCTCCAGATAGCCGACGAGAAGGCCATCGTCTCGCAGGAACAACGAGTAGTTGCCCCATCCAGTTTCACGCAAGGCGGCCTGCATCTCGGGCCACACGCTGCGATGGCGCTCTTTGTATTCCTCAAGTCTCTCGGGCTTAACCTGCAACACAAAGCAGACACGCTGCATATTCGCTCCTTAACGCAGGAAGGCATCAGAGAGACCACCGTCCACGGGGATGACGTGACCAGTGGTCTTCGCACTCTGATCACCGGCCAGCCACACGATTGCAGCCGCACAATCCTGGGGGAGGATGGGCCGTTTCGTCAGTGTACGTTGCGCATAAAAATCGGCGAGCTTGGCACGCAGTTCCTCGGTCGACTCAGAATCTGCGAAGTCAATCTTGTACTTTTCGAGAGATTGAATGACGCGATCGCGAGGGAACATGGTCGAACCGGCAACCACCGTCGCGGGCGCAATTCCGTTCACGCGCACGTGCGGACCGAGCTTGATCGAGAGCTCTCGGATCAAGTGATTCAGGGCGGTCTTGCTGGTGTCGTAGGCCTCGCTGCCTTTCTTGGGCACAACGGCGTTGGCGGAACTGGTGAGCACCATGGCCGCGGGCAGACCCTGGTCTTTGAACACCCACTCGGTTTGGCGGGCAAGAAGGTAGTTGCCGGTGACATTGACCAGGAATGTCTGCGCCCACTGTGCGTCGGCGAGTTCACCGTCTGCGCCCGGCACAGGATAAATCGCCGCAGTGTTGACGATGATATCGACGCCGCCAAAATGCGAAATCGTGAAATTCGCCGCCTCGGCAAGCGATGCGGCTGAACTGAGGTCGACACGCGCATGCGCGACAAACTCGGGAGATGCAATGGCACCGACCTCCTCGGCGACTCTTTTGGCGCCTTGTTGATCAAAATCGGCCACGACGACATGAGCGCCCTTCCGCGCGAGCAGCAGAGCGACTTCACGGCCGATTCCGCTGGCGCCTCCGATGATGAGCGCAATCTTGCGGCTGAATTCTGCTTCCGGAGGCATGCGCTGCAGCTTGGCTTCTTCGAGAGCCCAATACTCGATGCGGAACGCCTCTGATCTTGGAAGCGCCACATAGTTATGGAACTGCGTGAACTGCTGCGACTGCTCGGCGTGCCGGGCCTGCGGCAGAGGATGAGAAACTGCTCCATCTTCCAGGGCGTTCGCGCCTGCCATGACGTGAATGGCATTGATGAAGAACTCGGTTGTGATCCGCGCCTCTTTCTTATTCTTGCCGAAGCCAAACAAACCCACGCCCGGAACGACGACCACGGACGGGTTAGAATCCCGCAGCTTGGGTGAGTTGCTGGTTGCCCCCGCGTCGTAATACTTCTTGTATGCGGCTCGATACTCGACGGCCTGGGTTTGGATGCGCGCCTTCAGGACCCCGATATCCTCCTTTGCAGCATCCCAAGGAAGAAATAGCGGACAGACCCTGGTTCTCAGGAAATGGTCTGGACAACTGGTGCCGAGCAAGCCCAATTCCTTTGCCCACTTCGATCCGCCGAAGATCAGCGCGTCTTCATCGTCGGCATAGTGGGCCACCACACGGCGATTCGAGGACACCACTCCTCGGAGTGCGGGCAGAATCTGGGTTGCTATTTTCTTGCGATCCTGAACGGGGCCGTGCTTGACGCCTCCGAACAAGGAACCCTTCTTTGATTGATGTTTCAGAATGAACTCACCCATCTGATCGATGGTATGAATGCTGTTCAAATAGCAATCCCGTTGTGTCATACCCCAGGTGAACAATCCGTGGCCGCCAAGAATGAGACCTTCCGCGCCAGGGTTGTCTTTGACTGCCCGTTCAATCAGGAGCGCGAGTTCGAATCCGGGACGTTGCCAGGGCACCCACACGATCTTGCGATCGAATTCTTTGTTGAACTCGTCCAGCTTTCGTTTCCCGTTGGCGCTCGCGGCCAGGGCGATGGCCCAGTCCGGGTGCAGATGGTCGACGTGGGAGAAAGGAAGGAATGAGTGCAGAGGGGTGTCGATCGATGCCGCCACGCGATTCTCACCAAACGCCGAGAGCGGATAGTAGCGGACCATCTCATCTTCGTACTGTTCGCCGCGGTATAGCTCCTTGAGTTGCTCAAGGCGATCGAGGTAGAGCAGGGCGAATCCGGCATCGGTAATGGACCCGAGGTCTCCGCCACTACCTTTCACGGCCAGCACTCGGACGGGCCGACCGGTAAACGGGTCGGGAAGGTCCAGCTTGGAGCTTGTGTTACCGCCACCGAAATTGGTGATGCGCAAATCTGCGCCCAGGAGGTTCGAACGGTACCGCAACAGGGCCAGTTGGTTGCCGGACAGTTTCTCAGCTTCGGCTTCGTTCCACAAATCTTTCAGGTGAGTCGTCTCTTTGATCTCAGGCATAGATACTCCCGCAATATTGCTCAAATCGTTCCGCGTGCTGCTCCCACTTGTCGGTTTCAAGGGGCTCAAAGACTTCGGTTGGGAAAGATCGATCCACAATGGCGCGGACTTCCTGGAGGGACGCCGCGCCTCCGGTTGCCAGAATCTGGACCGCCAAGTTACCCAGTGCTGTGGCTTCAGCCGGGCCAGCCAGGACCTTCCTTCCGGTGGCGTCGGCAGTCAATTGGTTTAGCAACCGATTCTTCGATCCGCCGCCGATGATACGAATTTGTTTGATGTGCTTCCCGCTTACATGTTCCAGATTACGAAGTACCAGCCGGTATTTGAACGCGAGGCTCTCCAGAACGGCTCGCACATATGCGCCGGGTTCCTGCGGAACTGGCTGATGGGTCCGGATGCAAAACTGGTTGATGGCTGCGAGCATGTCCGGAGGCCGCAAGAAGGACTCTTCATCGGGATCAACCAGGTGACGAAACGATGGCTCACGGGTTGCCAGTTCGATCAACTCGCGGTAGTCAGAAGAGAGTCCTTGCGCGGTCCAGGATTGCCGGCAGGCCTGCAGCATCCACAGGCCCATGACGTTCTTCAACAGTCGCGTAGTTCCATTCACGCCACCTTCGTTCGTGAAGTTCATGCGCAACGCATCGGATGTGATCACCGGGGAATCCAGTTCGGTGCCCACCAGTGACCAAGTTCCAGAACTGAGAAAGGCCGTGCCGTCGCGGGCCGATATTGCGGCCACCGCCGAACCCGTGTCGTGACACGCCGGGGCAATCACCGGCGTACCCGCAAGAGAGGTATGACCTGCGATGTCTGGCAGGAGGGCTCCAATGATCGAGCCTGGCTCAACGATGGGTGCGGGCAAATGGACCGGCAGTTCCAAGCGCTGCATCAAGCCGGCCGCCCACGCGCGCTTCACCGGATCCACCATCTGGGTGGTAGTTGCGTTGGTAAATTCGCAGACTGCATTTCCGGTCAGCCAGTAGTTGAACAGATCTGGGATCGTGAGCAGGTATTTTGCTGCTTCAAGCATCTTCGGGGTCTGACGTCGAGCAGCGAACAGCTGATACAGAGTGTTGATGGGCATGAACTGAATGCCCGTCGCCTGGTAGATTTCCTCCCGGGCAACCTTCCTGAATACTTCCTCCATGACCCCTTCGGTCCGCCGGTCACGGTAGTGGTAAGGGTTGTGGAGCAACTCACCGCGTTCTCCCAACAGGGCATAGTCCACACCCCAGGCGTCAACTCCGATTCCGGCCAGTTCCGCTTCTCCCAGTCGCGCGAGAGCCTTCCGCACCTCGAACCAGAGTCGAGGCGCGTCCCAGTGGAGAGAGTCGCCGTATTCGACCGGTTCATTGGGGAAACGATGCACTTCTTTCGTCGTGAGAATCCCTGACTGAAGATGCGCTAGAACGGCCCGTCCACTCTCGGCGCCAAAATCGAAAGCGAGATACGGCTTGCTCTTAGGCATAGGAGGAGATGTTCCGTGAATTCCGGGCCGCACGGTCCTTGGTGATGCGCTCGAGGTAGCCGCTCTGTCGGAAGGCCTCCATGGGATTCTTGGGCAGGCCCTTGGAACCGCGCCATTCCTGGATCACCGGGCGGACGTCGGTGGCGAATGCGTCCTGCAGCAAGGACTCGGCCCGCACCAGGTCACAATCCTTCTGCGCCGTGGCAAGTTCTCGACCATCGACCAGAGCCGCCTTGGAGAAGAGTTCCTGCGCCACGGTCACGGTTTGGATCATGGCCTCGATTTTTCCTTTCAGATTGTGACTCTGGTCGACCATGTATGCGATGTCGGCCTGCTTGCCCGTTTCCCACTCAAAATGGCGAATCTCGTGGAAAATGCGGAAAACCTGATATGGATCGATGGAGCCTATCGTCAAGTCATCGTCGGCGTAGCGGCGATCGTTAAAGTGAAAGCCCCCCAGCATGTCCTCCGACAAGAGCCAGGCGACGATTTGCTCGATGTTCTGCGCCGCATAGTGATGTCCGGTATCGACTAAGACTCTCGCTTGCGGGCCGGCGGCGCGAGAGAGCAGCAGAGACATGCCCCAATCGGCAATATCGGTGTGGTAGAAGGCGGGCTCAAATGGCTTGTACTCAACTAGAAGTCGCTGGCCGGGAGACAACGCCTGATGCGATTCTTTCAGCGCTTCCGTGAACCATTGCTTGCGTTGCCGGATATTCGCTGTCCCGGGATAGTTTGAGCCGTCCGCAAACCACATGGAAACGTCGCGGCTGTGCAGGCGCCGGGCAAGCTCGATGCTGTCCTTGGTATGCTGCAACGCACGCTGGCGAATTGCAAGATCAGGATTGCCGAAGGAACCGAACTTGTATTCCTGGTCCTGGAAAAGATTGGGATTAATTGAGCCTGGGAGAACTCCGTAGCGATCGGCAAATTTCTTGATGTCGGCTGTGTTGCGTACACCATCAGGGCAATCCCAAAGAACATGTAATGCTACGGTGGGGCAGACTCCAGTGAGCAGGTGTACCTGGCCGGCATCGCTGAATTTCTCCTCGGTTGTGGTGGCTGCGGCCGGTTGGATGAATTTTCCGAATCGTGTGCCGGTATTGGCGAAGCCCCAGGACGGTAGCTCGATGCGGAAGGACTCGAGCGCATCAAAAATCTTCTCACTCTGACGTACGCCCATAGGGACCTCTCTTCGGAATCGAGGTTACAATCCTTACCTCACAAGGTCACGAGTTTCTTTCCCAGATCTTGCAGTTTCGCATTGCAGAACGCACAGCATAACACTCTGAAGAGCCAAACGGGTCAGAGGCCGAGACATTGGAAGTCTCGGATTACAGGAATCCGCTGGGACCAGAGGCTGGGTTGGAGCAACAATTCTGCCCCGAAATTGTCTTTTCCTCGACGAAGATTACACCACCGTCGCGTCGCTCTTCTTCTGCCCAGACCTTGAGCAGTGGAGGAATCGTCTGGAACCCGGTCTACTGTTGAGTCGTTCCCTTCACTACGAGCCCAAAGGGAAGCTCTTCTCCTGAGGTGAGCTTGATGCTGGCGGAAAAAGTCCAGTGATCCTGATCGTCTTTAGAGACAGCCGGCGCCGTTCCGTTATTGTCTGGCTGAACCAAGCTCAAGGGGCCGGGATGCTTGGTTCCTGTGGCCTTTCCACTGAGCGCCACGAGTTCTTGGATCTTGAAAACGGTATCGGGATCGGGGTCGGATGCTGCAGGAATAAGGAGCAAGAAATCCCGGTTAGGAGCTGCTCCAATATGATTGCCGTCATTAGGTAGCAGTGCGTAGCGAAGGGTGTAAAAACCAACTGGGATGTCCTCTCCCCGGTAATCCGTGGCAGCTCGCAGGAAATGCAATACGCCCACCAGCGTGGATTCGGCAAGCTGCGTGTAGGCCACACTTTGAACATCCTTTTTCGTCTGAGAAGGCACGCCCTTGCGCAGCCACAGCTCGCAAAGAGGTTTCCCGTCATCAAGAGAAACGCGATATCCCTTCGAGTCGAGTGTCTGCCGCACGGCTTCAGAGACACCTTTGTCGGTTAGCGGCCCAAGCTCTTCCACCTTGCCATTCTGCGCGGCGCAGACCAGCGAAAGCGCGAGCACAAGACTGATCGAAAACGATAATGCCGGAATCCTCCGCCTTCGTCGCGAAGACGGACGCCTGCGAACACATCTCACTGCTCCAGTCCTGTTCACGCGGTTGTTTGCCTTTCTGCTCGCGGCTCCACCCCGGATTTAGCGAGCAAACACGCCCACGAAGGCGCTGCGCTTGCCGTGTAGATTCCAGGAAGCACCCAGCCCTGGTCCGCTGTAAGCATCGGTGAGGGCGACCGCCGGCATGGAATGGGCTAACTGGGTTAGCGGCGGGTAGTAGGTTTCCTCGTTTCCGCAGAGATGATCTTTATCGCCGATGGAGCGCGTCTGCACGGTGGCAAAATGGCCGGCACGAAGCATCGCGGCGCCATGCTCTTCGAGATTCACCACGAATTCCGTCTGTACAGGGATCACCTGCTCGACATTTCTCAGCAACTCACCGCCCATCTGCTGCGCAAAGCTCACCAGCGCCACGCGCTGCTGTGGGCTGGCTTGGTCGTCCACCAGCAACACGGCTTTTGCGGGATAGGGATTCTCATACGGATCCCCCAGGGTACCCTTGGCGCGGACCACCGCTGTCACGCTCAGTCCTTGCAGCGGCACGCCGTCCCAGCTTCCGCTGCGGACGTGCCAGGCCAGGATCGCCTCGTTCCCCACGAGGTTGACCTCGCCATTGGCAAAACACTGACCCGTGTAAACGTCGGCGCTGCGGGTTTCCAGGTAATCGCCCTGAATCTGCTGAGCCGTAACTGGCAGCGAGAGCGACGCGACGGCCAGGACTAGAACAATCGAGAGCTGATAGCGCATACGGAACTCCTTAATGAATATCATATCTCCTTCAGGAATTAGAGGAGAGGGAAGTAGCCATCTAGGCTAACCGCATTTCCCCGTTCCATGACAGGAGCGGCTCTTCGAACTACAGTTGCCGGGTTCGGCCAGTTCGCCGTCGGGACCGATACAAGTCTGGCTGTGGAGGCACCAGAACAGTCCATCATTGCTGCGCGGCACAGTAGGATCGGGTTCCGCGGTAATGAACTGGCCCTTCCATCGCAGCGCCGGGCAGAGGTTCGGATGATTGATGTTGAAACGATCCGATTCGCGGGTCATGCGGCACCTCCGGACGCGGCTTTCAAAATGGCTCGTTTCACCGCAACCCGAGCAAGTTGCACTTTGTAGGAATTGTCGCTCAACGGCTTCGCGCCGTTCAGAGCAGCCAGGGCGGCCTTCTGCGCTGTGTCTTGATTGACCTGTTGTCCAGTCAGGACCTGCTCCGCTTCGGAGGATGGCCAAGGCACAGGTGCAACGTATCCCATGACAACCCGTGCAGACTGGACGTTTGATCCGCTCATTCTTAGCGCAACGGCGGCCACTGCTAGCGGCCAGTCGAAGGCCTCCTTCTGGCGGATTTCATAGTGTGCGGCCCGGACGTCCAGCGCGGGAGGCAGCAGCACTTCCGTGAGGATCTCGTTCGGGCGCAGGTCATGTTCGCGCTCGTCTTCGGTTTTCGGAACTACGAAGAACTTTTCCAGCGGCAGTTCGCGCTTACCCTTCAAACCCTCGATCCGGATCCTCGCGCCATAGGCAATGAGAATCGGGACAATGGTGGAAGGGCTGACGAACTTGGCGTGACCATCATTGGCGAGAATTGCGTGGTAGCGGTTTTCGCCGGTTGCGACCAATTCTTTGCCGCTCTCGTCCTTCGGCAAAAGGCCGAACCCGTTGCGGAAATACCAGCAGCGCGGACGCTGGCACAGATTGCCGCCCAGCGTGGCCTGGTTACGAATCTGGGGGCTGGCAACTTCGATGAGCGCCTCGGCCAGCGCGGGATAGTTCTTTCTTACGCTGGCATCGTCCGCCAAATCTCCGAGGTTAGTCAGCGCACCAATACGCATACCCTGTGCGTTGGAAGAGAAGCCTTTGAGATCCTTGATGTCTTTTATATTGACCAGGCGCCGGGGCGAAACGACGTCATCTTTCATCAGTGCGAGCAAGTCGGTGCCACCCGCGAGAATTTCGGTCTTGCCCCAGGTCGCAGCCAGTAAGTTGACCGCCTGGGCTTTGTTATTAGGACTGACGTATTCGAAAGGTCGCATCAGGCACCAGCCTTCTGTCCCAGTGCGGCCAGGACACGGTCGGGAGTGAGCGGAAGAAACGGCACTCGCACTCCGATTGCATTCGCGACAGCATTGGAAATCGCCGCGCCGGGCGAGATCACGGGTGGTTCGCCAAGTCCGATCACTCCGCGTTCGTCGTAACCTTTGCCCGTCATCATGTGAACCACGAGCTCGGGGATGTCGCTCAGCCCAGCCAGACGGTAGAGCCCCATATCGGCATTCAGCATGCGGCCGGTGGTCGGGTCCATGACTTTCTCTTCGTAAAGTGAGTAGCTGACCCCCATGATCAAAGCGCCGTAAACCTGGCTCTCGGCAGTCTTGAGATCAATGACCAGTCCGCAATCCTGAACTGCGACCATTTTCTTGACTTTGACGATGCCAGTGTCGGTATCGACTTCTACCTCAGCCATCTGCACGCCGCCAACGCCGCTGTTGGTGAGATCGGGCGGTTTGCTCTTGTCGGGATTCTTGCCGCGTACCGTGAGCGGCATCGCGCCGAGCTTGGAACAAGCTTCTTTCCAGCCAAGGGAGCGGGTGGAATCACCTCGGACCCTCACGGTACCATTCACACACTCCAAGTCCTCGGGTTGTGCGTTCATTGCGGGCGCGACTTTCGCGAAGACCGCCTCGCGCGCATCTACGGCAGCCCGGCGGGTCGAAGAACTTACGCCACCAATCGTGGTTGAGCCGCCGGAACCACCCGAAGGGGGATAGTTGGTGTCGCCAATCTGAAGATGGATTGCATCCATCGGGATCCCCAACGTATCAGCAGCAACGATGAGGATGCAGGTACGAGTTCCGGTGCCCAGATCCTGGGAACCCAGCTTGAGATCGACGGATCCGTCGGGTTGAATCGTGAGATCGCAGTCGCTGCCATGGCCGCGGCCGCCCCAGGTATGAAGGGAAAGGCCGACCCCACGCACAATCTCACCCGAACTACTTTGCCGTCGGGGATGCCACTTCTGTTTCCATCCCATCAGGTCCGCGGCGATGGCAAGCTCTTCGCGGTAAATATCCTGGCGCGGTTTAGTGAGATCGAGATTCCTGGCGAAAAAGTTGAGCGGGTCTAGGTTCAGCTTCGCCGCGAGGTCATCCAGCGCGCACAAGGTCAGGACGGCGGCTTGGGGGTGGTTCGGTGCACGCCAGGCGCGCGCCGGGCCGATGTTGTTGCTGATAGCAATGTGCTCTTTTCGCTGGTTGGGAACATTGAAGACATAAGGAATGGGCGGCATGCCTCCGCCGCCGGGGCCGCCTGTGCCCCAGGATTCGGACTGCCAGGCGAGAAGCGTACCGTCTTTCCTGGCCCCCACCTTCACGCGGGCATAGGCAGAGGGCCGGGCTCCAGCGACTTTGAGTTCCGCATCGCGCTCCAGCATGATACGGACGGGTTTGCCGCCTGCCTTCTTTGATATTTCCGCGGTGAAAATCCCCCAGCGATCGGGAGAGAACTTACTGCCGAAACCTCCACCAATGTGATCCTGGTGGACATGAATGTTGGTGGCGGGAATCTTCAGCGGCTCCGCCATCTGCCCGGGAATGCCAGAAACATTCTGGGTGGAGATGTGGGTGAACAGGTGGTTGTCGTCGGTCCACTCGGAGATCGACCCATGGCTCTCCATGCAGCAGTGAGTGATGAGGGGAACGCCATAGAGGCCTTCTGAGACGACCTCCGCTTCCGTGAATGCCCTGTCCGGGTCGCCCAGGGTTTGCGCAGCGGCCTTCTGGTAGTTCGACTTCGCTCGGTTACCGGCTTCGGGATGAACGGTTGCGGCACGAATGGCGTCCAGCACGGCGTCGGTGGCACCATCGGCTTTGAGCCCCTGCAGTGTCTCTTCACTGGCCTTTTCAGTAATCCCGTACTGCTGGATTTGGCCGACCATCTGCTGGCTCGGCACCTGATTGTCGAGCATGTCATCAATATCATCCATGCTCAGCGGGCCTTGTCCTTGCACAGCGCCTTTAGGAGGCTCGGCGTCACTCACCAGATGAGGGAGTTGGTGGTACGCCACCTTGATTGCGCGGATGGCGTCTTCCGCCGTGGGTTCGTCAATCGCCGCCACGGCAACGATTTCATCTCCCTCCCAGTGGATGGTCGAACCCGGCCCCTGCACGATGTGGACGGCTTTCACTCCAGGCATCTTCTCAGCCGCGCTGGTGTCGATGCTGATAACCTGCGCGTGAGCATAGGGACAACGCAGCACCTTGCCGTAGAGCATGCCGGGACGATCGACGTCGTAGGTGTATTTGGCCTGTCCTGAAACTTTGACGGAGGAATCGACACGCGTGATGCGTTTGCCGATCAGCGTTCGGTGATCTGCGTCGGGCCATGCATAGTTCGGCATAACTCAGGCTCCCTTCTGCGCGACCTGCGCAACGGCCTTGCGAATTCCATCATAGGTTCCGCAGCGACAGAGATTGCCGCTCAGACCGTGGCGGATGTCCTCCGGCGTGGGGTGCGGGTGTCGGTCAAGAAACGCTTTGCAGGCAACAACGAACCCGGGAGTACAGAAACCACACTGCGCAGCATCGTTGTCGACGAACGCCTGCTGGACGGGATGCAACTTGCCTTGTTGCATCAGGGACTCCACTGTGACGATCGGCTTGTGCTGGGCTTCGATCGCGAATATGGCGCAGGCGTAGACCGGCTTGTTGTCCATCAGTACCGTGCAAGCCCCACATTCACCGCGATCGCAAACGCGCTTGGCGCCGGTGAGCTCGAACTGATCGCGAAGAGCGTCTAACAAGGTGACGCGAGGTTCGAGACTTGCCTTGTACTTCTCACCATTGATGGTGAACTCCATAGCGACCTTGCCCGGACCATGCACCGGGATCTCCTGCCCGGCGGCCAGGACCACCTTCGGGCCAGCGACCAGGGGTATGGCGACGGAGATCCCCGAGATTCTAAGGAAGTCACGCCGGGAGACGCCGGAGTCGTCCATTTTGTCTTCGGGATTCTTTCGTTTCGGGTCATGATCGCGCATTCCAAACCTCCACAGGGCGGAAAGACTTGCGGCAGTCAAAGCTAAGCGTTGCGCGTCTCAAGCCTTGGACGCAACGAGAATGATTACCGCAGCAAACTTTTGCGTACAGTCAAAAGCAGATTCGCAAAAGTTGTGGAACAAAAGTATACGCTTATTGGCGTTTGCTCGGGGCAGAAGGTGTTGATCATCGGTGCGGCAGGGGGCATCGGGACCTTCGCGGGGCAGATCGCCAAGTCGTTCGGGGCGCGAGTCACGGGAGTGTGCAGCACCACGAAAACGGACCTTGTCCGGTCGATCGGCGCCGACCATGCCATTGACCGGCATCGACCTCCGTTTCGGTTCTTGGACTTACATTGCATTGCTAAGCCTCACTAGCCACGCGGACCGGTACCGCTAAGCGGTGGGTGGCGGGATATTCGTTTGGGTCCTGTTCTTTTCTCAGAAAGCCCTAGGCCCGCGGACCTCGACCACTAAGAGATGAGCAGGAGTTTCGTGAGCCGCCCTGGTTCGCGTGCTCACAGAGTCCCACGCCAAGCTGCGTTAGCTTCTTATCCG
>JADGNP010000684.1 GCA_017883425.1 Candidatus Sulfotelmatobacter sp.
GGACATCACTTACGCAGCGATCTATGAAGCTCGCAGTTCGCGAACCAATGGTTCACCGGCCCCTAGCTCAAATAGAAAATCGCCATCACCCGGATCATGATCTGCGCGCCTTCGCGCAAGATCGCGGACACGCGACTGTCTGCCACTGCGCTGGAGATCGCGGGGACCACCAGCGCTATTCCAGCGCCACACTATGATCGCTCGCCAAAAAAATGGGGGCGGATCGCTCCGCCCCATGTCTTTCAAATTTACATCTCCAGCAACTAGCCCACCTTCACAGCTGACTTCTCATCCTGTGTGGTTGGAATCTTGCGTTGTCCCACTCCAGTGTAGATCTGCCGCGGACGCGCGATCTTCTGCTCCGGGTCCTGGATCATTTCGTTCCACTGCGCCAACCAGCCGGCCGCCCGCGGAATCGCGAACAGCACGGTAAACATCTCCGGCTGGAAGCCCATGGCCTGGTAAATGATTCCCGAGTAGAAGTCGACGTTAGGATAGAGCTTGCGGGTGACGAAGTAATCGTCGGCCAGCGCGATGCGTTCGAGCTCCAGTGCAATGTCCAGCCTGGTATTGCGTCCGGTCACCTCGAATACTTCGTCGGCGACGGCCTTAATGATGCGTGCGCGGGGATCGTAGTTCTTGTAAACCCGATGCCCGAAGCCCATCAGCTTGAGCTCGCCTGCCTTTACGCGTTTGATGTAGGCAGGAATGTTTTTCACCGAGACGATCTCGTCCAGCATGCGCAGCACCTCTTCGTTAGCGCCGCCGTGTAGAGGGCCGGAGAGCGCCGATGCCGCTCCTGCCATGGAGAGATAGGGGTCGGCCTGCGAGCTGCCCACTACGCGCATGGTAGTCGAGCTGCAATTCTGCTCGTGGTCGGCGTGCAGGATGAACAGCACATCCAGCGCACGCGCGATGACCGGGCTTGCCATGTATTTCGGCTCCGTCATCTTCCACAGCATGTTCAAGAAATTCTCAGTGTAGCTGAGATCGTTGTCGGGATAGACGTACGGGTGGCCGCGCCGGTGACGATACGAATAAGCCGCCAGGGTCGCCATCTTGGCGATCAGGCGCACAATCTGCTTCTGCCGGTTCTCCGGATCATGGACGTTCTTGGCCTCCGGATATACGGTCGATAACGCCGCCAGAGTGCTCACCAGGATTCCCATCGGATGCGCGTCATAGCGGAAGCCATCGATGAAGTGCTTGGTGGTCTCGTGCAGCATGGTGTGATGCGTGATTTCCCGGGTCCAGTCCTTGTCCTGCTGGGGCGTCGGTAACTCCCCGTTAAGCAGCAGGTAAGCCACTTGCAGATAGGTGCAATGTTCGGCGAGGGTCTCGATATCGTAGCCGCGGTAACGCAGGATACCTTTGTCGCCGTCAATGAAGGTGATGTTGCTCTTGCATGAAGCGGTGTTCATGAATGCGGGATCATAGGTCATGAGACCGAAGTCTTCGGGATCAGTCTTGATCTTCCGCAGGTCCATGGCGCGGATGGTTCCGTGCTCGTCGACCGGTGCTTCATAAGTTTTATCGGTGCGTTGGTCCGTCAGGGTCAATACGTTCTTCGGCATGACCTACCTCCTGTTAATAAAAAGCGCATGAGATTTAGAGAGCTGTACTGCGAACGAGTGTTCGTCCGCTGCCATTTTAACGCGGGGCTGACCGCGAAACTACGATAAACACGCGCAATTGAGACGGAAATCACATAGGTCTGTGATGTCCGACGGGGGCTGGAAGGCGCAAAAGCGGAGGCTACTTCTTGTCGGGGGGTTTGCTCTTCCGGGCGTTGGAGGTCTCCGTGCTCGAACTGGACTTGTCTTTGCTGGAAGAGGTCTCGCTTGGGGACGACTCTGCCTTGCTTTCCGAACTGGAGGACGGTGCAGAACCGTTGCTCTTCGAAGAGGCGGGACTCGACGACTTTTTGGCGTAGTCGCTCACGTACCACCCGGAACCTTTGAACTGGATGGCCGCAGCCGAGATCAGTTGCTCCAGTTCGCCTCCGCAATGCGGGCAGACCGTCAAGGGCGAATCGGAAAACTTCTGGATCCGCTCCATCAGGCTATGGCACTTTTTGCACTGGTATTCGTAGAGAGGCAATGCGCGGTCCCCACCGATCTCTGTCTCAATTATTGATTCTATTTTTCGCCAAAGGGTGCGGTCAATTCACTGCTACTCAAATATCGTCTGCCCGAGCTTACGCAGCTTCTGCTTGCATCCTGCGGTCCTTCCCTTGAAACTAGCTGGGTGAAAGCAATCGCAATCATCCCCGCCCGCCTGGCGTCCACTCGCTTGCCGCGGAAGGTCCTGCGCGAGATCGGCGGCCGCCCGCTGCTCAGCTATGTCTATGCGGCCGCGCGAGCCTGCTCACAACTGCAAGATGTCATCGTGGCCACAGATTCAGAAGAGGTTGCCACCGTTTGCCGCCAGAATGGCTGGACGTGTCGCCTGACATCGGCGCAGCATCGCAGCGGCACCGACCGCGTCCACGAAGTCGCGCAGGCCATTCAAGCTGACGTTTACGTGAACGTGCAAGGCGATGAGCCGCTGGCCCGGCGCGAGCATCTTGACGTCCTGCTTGGGCTGATGGAGAGGGAAGGCGTCGAGGTAGGCACGCTCAAAACTCCGTGCTCAGCTGAGGATGTAACCAATCCCAACGCC
>JADGNP010000192.1 GCA_017883425.1 Candidatus Sulfotelmatobacter sp.
AAGTCCTACGAGTTTGACGTGATTATTCTCGACGTGATGATGCCCAAGCTCAGCGGATATGAGCTCGCCAAGCGTCTGCGTGCGGAAAAGGTTCGGACGCCAATCCTGATGCTGACGGCCCGCGACTCCGTGCCCGACATCGTCCGGGGCCTCGATTTGGGCGCCGACGATTACATGACCAAGCCGTTTTCGTTTGACGAACTGGTGGCGCGGCTGCGCGCGGTCAAGCGGCGCGCGCTGGTGTCACAGGACACGAATCTGCGCGTTGCCGACCTGGTTCTCGATCCTGCCAGCCGGGAAGTTCTGCGCGGCGAAGAACGGGTTTCGCTGACGCGCACGGAATACAATCTGCTGGAGCGCCTCATGTACCGCGCGGGCAAGGTGGTTTCCCGCCGCGCTCTCATCGAATCGGTCTGGGGTTTTGATCGCGACATCGAAGAAAATACTCTCGACGCTTTCATGCACCTGTTGCGCAACAAGATCGATCCGCCCGGCAGCCCCAAGTTGATTCATACGGTGCGCGGCGTCGGCTACATGATTCGTCCGGAGGGGCTGCCTTAAGAAGACTGGCATGAGAAGACACGTATGAGAAGACTCTCCATCGGCGTGCGTCTCACGCTGTGGTACCTGGCGATTTTCGCTCTCGCCCAGCTCGTCTTCGGCGCCGGCATGTGGCTCGTCCTGCGGCATAATCTGTATGACCTCGTCGATGATGGCCTGGAAGCGCAAGTCGACGACTTAAAGAACTTCCTGCAGTCTCAGCCCAAGGATCTTCCCATCGCCAAGCTGCAGGAGGAAGTGAACGAGACCTACGCCATAGAACATTCCGGCGATTACCTTGAGGTGTACGCGGAGAATGACCTGCTGATTTATCGCTCGGCGTTCGTGCAGGCGCACCAGTCGGCGCTCTTACCACCGGATCAAGTTAAGCGTCCCGTCATGAGAAGCCGCAGGATCGACGGCCGGCCTTTCCGTTTTCTCCTGCAGAAGCTGAATGTCAACGACCACGTCTACACCGTCGAGATGGGAGTCCCAGCCGACGATGCGGTCGAGACCCTCCATTTGTTCCGTTCGTATCTGCTGATGTTCGCTCCCCTGCTGCTGCTGGTGGCGGCCGGCGGAGGCTACTGGCTGAGCCGGAGGGCGCTGTCTCCCGTGGATGCGTTGGTGCGAACCGCGCGCGCGGTCAGCGGCACGAATCTCAACAGCCGCCTTCAGAAATTAGAGACCGGAGATGAACTGCAGCGCCTGTCGGACACGTTGAATGAAATGCTCGACCGCATTGAATCCGCGTTCCTGCGCATCACGCAGTTTACCGCCGACGCCTCGCACGAACTCAGGACTCCCGTGTCTCTCATCCGCACCGAGGCCGAGTTGGCGTTACGCCGCTCCCGGGGAGAGGACGAATACAAGGAGTCGCTGCGCCACATCCTGCTGGAGGCGGAACGCACCACTGCCTTGATTGAGCAGTTGCTGTCTTTGGCCCGCACGGACTCGGGCCGCGAGACGCTCCACCTGCAGCCCGTGGATTTGCGCCAGACGTTGCGCAGCGTCGTCGACGGCTGGCAGCAGGTGGCCACCATTCGCAACCTCCAGTTTTCAGCGAGCCTTGATGCTCCAGACGATGATGCTCCAGATTCTTCTGTCCTGGGCGACGAGACCTTGCTGCGGAGACTGGCCGACATTCTGCTCGACAACGCGTTCAAGTACACTCCCTCGCCCGGCTCGGTGCACGTATCGCTCGAATCGAAAGGCGAGCGCGCCGTGATTTCGGTTCAGGACTCAGGAATCGGCATAGCCGAGGAAGACCAGAGCAGGATTTTCGAACGCTTCTACCGCGTCGACAAGGCCCGCAGCCGAGCGCAGGGTGGCGCGGGACTTGGCTTGGCGATCGCACAGTGGATCGTCACGCAGCACCGCGGCTCGATCGAGGTGGAAAGCCGTCCCGGCCACGGTGCCACCTTCCGTGTGGAGTTGCCCATGATCGCAGCGCCAGTGCAGAATCCGCTGCCCGCGTGATCGTATTCAAAATTCTCAACTGCTGCCGTACAATGGAAAGGCCTTCCCCGCGCCGGGATGGCGGAACTGGCAGACGCAGGGCACGCCGACGGAATTCGCCTCGGGCAGCTAGGTCTTCGAGCAGGCCCGTTATCCGCTAGAGCGCAATTCTAGGCTTACGGTAGCTCACCCCACCCGTGCTCGACAGAAGTCCTCCCTCTTTCAGTGTTCATTGCACGAGCCATCTGCCATGACCCTATCAGCCCGGACTCCCCGGCAGGCCTGGTTTTGTTGGACGAAACCTCAGTCCGTCGCTAACTCGTCGAGGATGGTTCCGTCGGCATCGACCAGGCGTAGCCTCATGGCGAGAAGACCCGAAGCGTGGGTTGAGCAGCTCAGACAGGGATCATAGGCCCGCACCACTGCCGACACTCGGTTCAGCATGCCCTCGTTCAGCCGGGCTCCGTCGATAAAGTGCTCGCTGACCTGTTGCACGGCGCGACCGATAGCCAGATTATTGTGGCCAGTGGCGACGATCAGGTTCGCCCAAGTGATGGCGCCTTCCTCATTCACTTTGTAATGGTGGATCAAGGTTCCGCGGGGAGCTTCAATCATGCCCACTCCTTCAAGGGCATTGACGCCGGCGGTGGCCCGTACGTGGGTCTCGAGAATTTGGGGATCGGCCAGCAACCCCCCGATTCGCTCCAGAGCGTAGACAATTTCGATGAGCCGGGCATAGTGATAGAGAAAAGCGCTGTTCGCCACAGCTCCGAAACGCTGGTGGAATTCGCGGAATTCGCTGTCGGCATCTGGCGTCCCACAGCGATCGGCGGCGTTGAGCCGTCCCAGCGCGCCTACGCGATACACGCCACCGGGAAATCCCTGCGGCTTGAAGAACGGCGCCTTCAAGTACGATTCGCGCAGGCTGGCCTCGCCGATCCATTGCGCATAGTCGTCGGCGGGGATGTGGTCCTCGACGATATCGCCGGCAGCACTGCGGAAACGTAGGTCGCCATCATAGAGTTGCAAGTTTCCTTGGCGGTCGACCATTCCTGCATACATGGTCGGAACTGAACCGAAGAACTCGATCTCTTCTTTGTAGTTGTCGAGCGCGCCCTTGAAGAAACGGAGGGTGCGGTCGGCAATCGTCTTGGCCGCGGGCAACTCGGAAAGAATGCGATCGCGCACGGCGCTGGCGAGGGGAGTGGCTACGCCGCCCGGTACGATCCAGGAAGGATGCACGCGTTCCTGGGCAAGCCCCTCGGTTACTTGCAGGCCGAACTTTCGCAGTTCGATTCCGTCCCGCGCCAACTCCGGGTGCTCGGCGATGACGCCCAACACATTCCGCGAGGCAGGATCGGAATCCATGCCCAGAAGAAAATCCGGAGCGGAAAGATAGAAGAAGCTCAGGGCGTGCGATTGTACAATCTGGGCGAAGTGCACCAGTTCGCGCAACTTTTTCGCAACCGGAGGAATACGCACCGCCATGATGGCGTCACAGGCCTTGGACGCGGCCAGCAGATGGCTGATGGGGCAGATCCCGCAGATGCGTGCCGTGATGCCCGGCATCTCGTAGAAGGGATGCCCCTCGGTGAATTTCTCAAAGCCCCGAATCTGCGTGACGTGAAATTCTGTTCCCGCGACGTGTCCTTGATCGTCGAGCCGGATCGTAATCTTGGCGTGTCCCTCGATGCGGCTCACGGGTTCGATAGTGATGCGCTTCATGGCACGCTCCTTAACCGAATTTCACCTTGCGCGTAGCGTCCGGCTTCTTGCCATCCAGCAGGTCGTTGATCACGCTGAAAATTGCCTTCGAGGGCGGAGGGCAGCCGGGCAAACACAAATCAATGTTGACGAACTCCCGCAGCGGGCGCGCCTGCTTCAGGAGAGTGGGGACGCGATCCGAAGGGACGACTTTCCCTTCCTGCGCTCCGTCGACATAAATGCGCTGCAGCAGTTTCTGCACCGGAATGGAATTCCTCATCGCGGGGACGTTTCCCGTGACGGCGCAGTCTCCGAGAGCAATGAGGACTTGGGTCCGCTGCCGGATCTTCTGAATCTTGTTGAGATCGTCCTGCGAACTGACAGCGCCCTCGACCAGCGTGACATCCACATCTTCGGGAAACTCCTGCGCATCGACCAGCGGGCCGTAAACCAGGTCGATCTTGTGAGCGAGCGTAATAATGGCAGCATCCATGTCGAGCAGTGACATGTGGCAGCCGGAGCATCCGTCGAGCCAGACCGTGGCTACCTTCACCTTCTTCATACCCGCACTCCTCTAAGGTGCACCAGGGAGGTGACCACATCGATTTTTTTCACCATCTCTTCCACCGCCCAGCCCTTTTCCGCGAGTGCACCGGTGGGGCACGCATGCACGCACTTGCCGCAACTCGTGCAGGTCGTCGCCTGTCCCCATTTTTCGTTCATCTCGCTGACAATGCGAGCGTAGATGCCGCGAGAACTGAGTTCCCAAACATGCGCGCCTTCCAGTTCTGCGCAAACCCGGACACACCTGGTGCAAAGCATGCACCGGTTGTGGTCGAGCACGAAACGCGGGTGCGACATGTCGATGGACAAAGTGGGAAAGTTGTAGGCTAGGCGGACCGTACTGATGCCCAGGGCCGTGGCCATCGACTGAAGTTCGCAATGTCCGTTCGAGACGCAGACTGCGCAAACGTGGTTTCTCTCGACCAGCAGTAACTCCACGGACATGCGACGATAACGCGTCAATTTCGGAGAGTTGGTCGTTACCGACATGCCTTCCTGGATGGGAGTAGTGCATGCCGGGAAGAGCCGTTCCGTACCGGAGACCTCGACCAGGCAAATCCGGCATGCGCCGACGGCAGTCAGGCCGTCCAGATCGCACAGTGTCGGAATGTATTTGTTGTTCGCCTTGGCTGCTTGCAGGATGGTCTGGCCCTCCAACGCGCTGATCAGCTCTCCATCGATTCGGATCGATAACTTCTTCTGGGGCAAGGTCTAACTCCTTTCAGCGCACATTTGCCGCAGCCCACTGCGGCCTAGCTCGCGTTGACGGCAGTCACGTCGCAACGCAGGCAACGGCAGCTTTCATCCAGAGCCTCTTCGTGGCTCAGGCCGGTTACCACCTCGTCTTGCGAACGGGCGCGGGCGCTGGCCGCAAGTTCGTGCCCGGTGTGACGGCGGCTCGCGCTCGGTTCTTCCGGAGGCGTCTGTTCGTAACGGATCTCGGGATAAAGAGTGTTCCAACGGTCGGCTTCCATCAGCTGCAGATCGATACTTCGCGCCGCCCGCTTCCCAGAGGCCATGGCATTCGAAACGTTGGAAGCGCCGGTCACTAGGTCGCCTCCGGCATAGAACCGCGGCCGGCTGGTCTCATGCGTGAAGCGATTCACTTCGATCGTTCCGTCTTCTTTGAGAACCAGGCCCGAGGCCTTGGCGAAATCCAAATCGACGGTTTCGCCTACCGCAAAGATGACGGAGTCACACTCGAAGCGCTGGACTTCATCAGTCGCGATCGGCTTCCGGCGACCCGAGGAGTCGTACTCTCCCGGCCGTGTTTTTACGATCTCGATAGCTTTGACGTTGCCTTTGGCATCCCCGACCACACGATGAGGCGCTGCCAGAAACACAAACTTCGCGCCTTCATCTTTTGCGGCCTGGGTCTCTTCCTCAATGGCGGGCATGTCCTTGTGCTCGCGCCGGTAGAAGACGGTCACGTCGCAGCCTTTCCGCAAGGAGGTTCGTGCGGAATCGATGGCGGCGTTCCCGCCTCCAATGATCGCGACCCGCCGGCCTAGGTTCGTTTCCTGTCCAGCAGCAACCGCCTCCAGGAAATTCAACGCCGGATACACGCCCTTTAGCTCAGTACCAGATTGATATACCCAGGATTCTTTCCAGGTGCCAATGGAGAGGAAGACCATGTCGAAGTGGTCATCGAGATCGTTGAGAGCCAGATCGACGCCCACTCGCGTGTTGAAGCTGAACTTCACTCCCAGCCGCTCAATCAGTTCAATCTCTCGCCGCAAGATTCCCTTCGGCAGCCGGTATTCAGGGAGCACAAAACGTAGCATGCCACCAGCTTCAGGCTTACCGTCATACACCGTGACGTCATGGCCAAGCATAGCGAGATAAAATGCGGCGGTGAGTCCGGCGGGTCCGGCGCCAACGATCGCGATCTTGCGCCCCGTCGCTTCGAACTTGCGCGCAGCGATGGACTGCACCATGGGCTCGTACTTCTCGGAGTCGAAAATCGAATCGGCGATGAACCGGTGCACTTCCCGCATGTTCACCGCCTGGTCGAGCGTGTGCCGCCGGCACCGGGTGTCGCAGGGATGTTGGCACACCCGGCCCGTTGAAGATGGCAGCGGATTGTCGAGGATGACCGACAGGAACGCATCCTCCAGCCGGTTCTCCTTGTAAAGCTGCAGAAAGCGCGGAATATTCATGTGGAGTGGGCAGCTGTTTTCACAGGGAGAGAGCGCCAGCTCTTCGCACACTCCAGCTTGGCAGCGGCGGGCGAGGATGTGATCCTCAAATTCGTTGCGGAAATGGCGCAGGGTCGTCAGCACCGGGTTCGGAGCAGTCTGTCCCAGACCGCAAAGCGAGCAGTCGCGAATGTAGTGGCTCAGTTCGTCCAGAATTTCGAGATGATGCATTGTCCCGGCACCTTCGGTGACGCGATTCAGAATGCGCAGGCACTTGTTCAAGCCGACTCGACAGGGAATACATTTCCCACAGGACTCCGAGTGTGTGAACTCGATGAAGTAGCGGGCGACGTCGACCATGCAGTTGTCTTCGTCCATCACGACCATCCCGCCGGAGCCCATGATCGACCCCAGTTGCTGCAAACTCTCGTAGTCCACCGCAGTACCGAACATCTCCTGAGGGATGCAGCCTCCAGAGGGCCCGCCCGTCTGGACAGCTTTCACCTGACCGTCTCCAACCGCGCCTTCTCCAATGTCGTAGATGAAAGTTTTGAGCGAGGTGCCTAGCGGCATCTCGACCAATCCGGTGTTCTTCACTTTGCCCACCAGGGAAAAGACTTTTGTGCCCGGGCTTTTCGAACTCCCAGTCTCGGTGAACCAGGCCGGCCCACGGGTTACGATGGGCGCGATGTTGTACCAGGTTTCGACGTTGTTGATGTTGGTGGGTTTTCCCCACAGCCCCTTCTGCGCGGGAAAAGGTGGACGCGGTCGCGGTCTTCCAGCCTCTCCTTCCAGCGATGCAATCAGCGCAGTCTCTTCACCGCACACGAATGCTCCCGCTCCCTCCACGAGTTCGATATCAAACTTGAATCCACGGCCGAGAATGTTCTCCCCGAGTAATCCATATTCGCGCGCTTGTTCGATGGCTCGATTCAGGCGGTGCACCGCCAGCGGATACTCGGCGCGCACATAAATGATTCCCTCGGTCGCCCCCATGACGTAGGCGCCGATGATCATTCCCTCGAGCAGGGAGTGCGGATCGCTTTCAATTTCGTTGCGATTCATGTAGGCGCCGGGGTCGCCTTCATCGGCATTGCAGATGATGTACTTCGGTTCTGTCTTGGCCTTGGCCAGGAATTCCCATTTGCTGCCCGTGGAATATCCCGCTCCTCCCCGGCCGCGCAGTTTGGAGGCCTTGATTTGCTCGATCACCGCCGCCGGATTCGCATCGATCAATACTTTGTAGAGCGCCTGATATCCCCCGACGGCAATATATTCCTCAATGTCATCGGGATTGATGAGCCCGCAATTTCGCAGCACGATCTTCTTCTGGCCTTTGAAGAAAGGCACATCGTTCCACAAGGGGACTTCGGGGTATCCCTGGCCGTAGCGCACATGGCCGGTGATGTGATCCCATTCTTCGATTTTGCAGTAGATGAGATCCGGGCTGAGGTTGCCGTTGGCGATGTCATGCAGAACGCGCGTAGCGTCATTGGCTTGCACTCGATGCAAAATCACCAGAGGACTTCCCGGAAGACGCACGTTGACGAGAGGCTCTTGAAAGCAGGCTCCGAAACATCCCACCGGAACCAGGACAAGGTCGGCGCCACTGCTCTCGATGGCCTGAAGAAGGGCTTGATACAAACCTTCTGCGCCGTTCCCGCGGCCACACGTTCCCATGCCCACGGCCAGGCGCGGAACCGGCGAAACGAGCCTGGCCAGGCCCGCCTCGCGCACCGCGTTGAACGCTCCAATATCTAGAATTCGAGGCATCGCCTACTCTCCTGCTCGAATGGTTGCGATTTCTCGCTGCAAAGTACGCTCCGTGGCATGTCCGCAGATGCGATGGTTCACTTCCACGACCGGCGCCATTGCGCATTGTCCAAAGCAGGCAACCGTACGCACGGTGAACTGACGGTCCGGGGTGGTGAGTAAGAGTTTGTCGGCTTCGTTGCCGTTCCCGTCCCCGTCTTCCAGACCCAATCCCAGGTCGAGGCGCGCTCCCTGCAACAGGTTGCGCGAACCACGGGTATGACACGCCGTGCCACGGCAAATGCAGATGGTGTTCTCGCCCTGAGGCTGGAGGTTAAAGAGCGCGTAGAAGGTGGCAACGCCGTAAATGCGCGAAAGCGGCATTTCCGTCTTGGCCGCGATGTAGCGCAGCGTCTCCAAGGGAAGATATTTGTAGCAGTTCCTTTCCTGCGCGGCCTCCAGGATGCCAAGCAGCGCCCCGGGGCGTCCCCTGCGACCAACGATCATTTTGTCGATGAAATCCTGTTCTGCAATGGGAAGAATTCCAGCTGAGGGTGCTTGCATAGACACACTCCTGCAATCAAGCTACTCGCTCTTATGGCAATGTACCGTTCCTCAGCGAGACGCACCGTCACTGGGAACACAATAGGGAGTGACAAGAATCACAGGACCTTCCAAAATGGGATCATCGCAAATCCCGATTGACTCGTCGATTGGCCATGGCCTTAAGTTCCCTATTCTCGCTGCGCTGACTGCGAATTCTTCGAGAATCCCGGCCATCGTCAAGCGTTTTTTTACTTCATCGCCGAGGACACTCGCAGAGGCGATCGGTAAAACCAGTGGCATGGGGTCTGCTCTTGTTTCCAGTCGCGGCGATCCAGGGGAAACGTGAGTTATGTGGATTCGCACATTGT